>NZ_JAAHHG010000106.1 GCF_010692555.1 Okeania sp. SIO3B5
ATGGCTTGGGAGCGAGAAGGTAGAAGTAAGAATTGTCCCTTAATTTTTCTGTCTAACTATGCGCCTAAAATACTAACTTTTTGAGCGTTTTAGACTGAAACAGACGCACTTTTTTCGACTCCAAAAAGGCTAAAGTCTTTATATTGTCAATGCTTTTAGATTTAATCAGCAAGCTCTAATTAGCCCGCAATTGTTTTATATCATCGAGTTAATTATTTGTACCAATCTCAATCAATGACAGTTCAAGATGATAGTAGAGAAAAGGAATTAATTGAGTTATTTAACTTAGAAAGACCAGCAAATTCAACTCGTAGTGGAACAGATGCAATCTTGACTTTAAATCAACTAAAAATTCCTTTTGAATTAAAGTCAACTACAAAGAATTCTGTAACTACAGTTAGAGATTTCGGACCGGAGCATATTAAAAAGTGGAATAGAAAACATTGGTTATTTAGTTTCTATGAAAAAGGTGGTAATATCATGTCCGGTTGAATAGTTAGACTTTGGCGGAAGGAAGGCAGGAGGCAGGAGGCAGGAGGCAGAAGGTTTTCTCAAGAGTGTCACCTTAATTTTATACAGGCTCCGATGCTACCGGACATGATATAAAACCCTAAAATATTGCTTGTATGCTTCCCCTGAAATGATGGCTCCTTGGATTAGTGAAAAATCAGCTTATGTTGCATCAGATTATAAACTTGCTCAATTAATACCAGAGTTGATTAGCATATCTTTACTATATGAAATTGTTGGAGAAAAAGAAGTTTATACACTCGAAGATGCTCAGAGTCTGCAAAAAAGACAATATGTAAGCATTCAGCTATTAGCTGTCAGCTCTCAGCAAAAAAAAAGGGGGTTTAATGAATATAAACTGTTTCAGCCAGCTTTTATAGTAAGTATAAGTTCTGACTCAATTAGTAAAGCTTTTATCTAAAATTAAAAGCAATAGCTGATTGCTGATTGCTGACAGCTGAATGCTTACGACAATATACAATCCAAGAATACCGAATTGACATCCTCCCGACGTTGCGCTTACAAGGGCAGCGCGGGATTCCTAAACCTCGCGGCTCAGGACTTTCTGCTTCCTAGCACCTGCCTCCGAGGCCAAACCTCTTTCTGGTCTTACGGTCGCTCCACAGACTGAAACTGCTAGCCCAGCAGCCTAGTTCTATGTTAGGATAGCATACTCTTGTAAGAACCGCTCTTATTGATTGGTTTTCCCATCTCTCCGCTCCCCTTCGGGAGAGCGCGGGTCTTCAACCAACGTTGAGATAAAATGGATTTAGAATTTGGCTACTCCCCTGAAAGAATGCTTTCGATTTTAAGAGATAGATGCCAATATTTAATAGAGAGAGGTTCAACTTTAAATAACCCTCATATTCCAGCTTCATATTTTAAAAATTGGGAGCGAATAACTACTAATCATGCTCAACGTTTAAGAGAACTTGTAATAGAAAATATTCAAGACAATACTTGAGCAATAGATACTGCTATTTGATAAGCCATAGGTGGTGGAACTGCATTTCCGATTTGACCTAATGCTTGATAAACTGCACCAGAAAATTGCCAAGACTCAGGAAAGCCTTGGAGAATTCCACAATCAGGAACAGACAACCGAAAATGATTATTTTTTGCTACAAATAAATGCGCTTTTTCACGATTTTCAGCTACTCCATTCGGCCAAATTTGTAATTTTCCCCAAGCTTTTTGTGCAGAAACACTACTTAAAATAGATGTAGTATGGCGGGGTCCAGTTAATCCACTTCTAAGAGTAGGAGATAAAGCATCAAATCCAATATTTGGTAATCCTAAAGCTTCACGAATTCCCATACAACATTGTAATTTTTCTGGAGTTTCCCAATTATCAAAAAGATTGAGTTGAACTGGTTTGGCCGATTGATTTGTTGGTAGATGATGCCAATAATGGGTAGGTTGAGGAGGTTGATATTTTGCTAAATATTTTTCATCGCGAAAACCGATAAAAAAGACTCGCTTTCTAATTTGAGGAATGCCAAAATCTGGCGCATTTAAGATAAATTTTGTGATTTTATATTGAGGATATAAAGGAGATTCAATAACTTTTTCAACATATTTACTAAACTTTTTACTGACCAATGCTGTTACATTTTCTGCCACAAATATTAGGGGTTTAATTTCTAGTACGGCACGAATAAATTCGGGGAACATATCGCGATTATCTTCCTCTCCTTTTTGACGACCAGCAACAGAAAAAGGCTGACAAGGCGGACCCCCGTGGATAATATCAACTAAGCCACGATAGGGTCGCCAATCTACTTTTGTGACATCTCCTTTTTCACCTGAAAAAATTTGCCAGTCTGGTCTAAGATTACGCAAAGTATTACCAGCTTCAGTGAGAATATCATAAGAGGTAATATGACTAAAACCTGCTCGATCAAAACCAAGGTCAAGACCACCACCTCCACTAAATAAGGAGAGGGATCGCCATCTATTTTTAGGCATTTTTGTCATTAGTTTTTCAGGATTTAGGTTGGGGATATTAATAGGATGAATTGGTTTTTTACCTTCTCCATTTAAGGCTTGTTTTTTTGCACGACTAGATGCTTTTGAACGTTGTCTATAAATTTCTCTTTGTGCTTCGGTAATATTCCAACCTTGATGGGGTGATGGTGTTGACATTAGGTAAACTTTCTGAGTTTAATAATTATTAATAATATCATTATCAGGATTTACGCAACAGCAATAATTATAGTGGTTACATCAGCAATAATGACCAAATTATACAGTATATGTAGCAGTACTGCGTAAGTCCTGATTATTAAGAAAGTTTCTTAAGATAGCGTAGCTCCTCTGTAAAGAGGCTTTTCATATGCGTAGCAAACTGTTAACTGAAATGACTCCTATACCTCCAAGTTCCACTGTAATTTTTGGCGTTGCTGAATGGTAATGATTTTCAGATTAAGTATCAACGCAAAACATAAGTTTTTCAATTTTACCTTCAGCTACTTACCATTACATTTCAGCAACGCCTAATTTTTTACAACATTATCTGTTAATGACTAGCTTTCTGAATTGAAGGACTTGATTGAGCTAAATATAATCCCAATAATACGATAGAAAATCCTAGCCAACTAATTATAGTAAGTTGTTCTGAGAATAATCCCCAAGCAATTAAAGCAGTAATCACAGGTTCCAATAAAAAGCACAAAGCAACAAAACCAGAAGAAAAAGTTTTGAGACTATAAGTAACAAACCCATGACCTAAAACTTGGGCAATTACTGCCAAACCAATAATTGATAACCATCCCCCCCAAGAAAAAGGCAAAATATGATCTTCCGTGAACAAGGCAATAGGAAGAGTAAATAAACTACCACTTATACAAGTCCAAAATAAGATAGTTATCGCTGAAAATTTGGAGCGAAGTTTTTCAATTAATAAGTAGTAAGCACCAAATAAAATTGCAGATGCAAATGCTGCTAAGTCACCAGTAAAATGTTCTAAATCTACTTGTATATCATCTGCTCCAATGGTAATTGCTCCTACTATAGCTATTCCCATTCCTATTAAAAATCTACGGTCAAAACGAAGACTTAAAAACATCCATCCTCCCAGAGCAGTAAAGATGGGAATCATGTTATGAAGTATTGTTGAGTTTGCTACATTAGTTTGGGTTAAAGACCATGCCCAAAGAAGTAAACTAGGAGCAAAAGTAAAACCACCAGCTAATAAGCAAATCCAATCACTAAATTTATAAGTTGAATATTGTTCATTTCTATTAGTTGATGATTGATTTTTTTGAGCTTGGAAATTACCCCAAAACCACAAGACCAAACCAGAGATAATAAAACGATCTAATACTACACTAGCAGGTCCTAATTCTCGTTCGCTTAATCGAATAAAAATTGCTGCTAAGGATACAGCGAATAATCCTATTAATAATGCGATTAAAGAGAAAAGTGTAGATTTTTGCTCTGAATTTCGGGGGAGTAATTGTATTTGACTTGTCATGTTAAATTTACCTTTGAATTTTGTATAAGCCAGAAAAGAGTTTACCGAATAATTAACTAATTAATAATTAAATAATTCGCGCCTTGAAGCCTCCCCTTTGAAGGGGAAAAAAGCGGTCTCCGGATGGATGGGTTTCCTAACCATATCCAATCAACCAAGAGAAGAAATAATATTTCCTTATATTCAATTCCGTAACGGTTTTAACCAGAGGTAATTATCAATTATCCATTATCAATTATCCATTAATGAAATATTTTCTAGAAAAACTCAAGAGGTTTTAGTTCCTTAATCATTTGAAATGTTTAGCTATGAACATCAAATGGGACTTAGGAATCTGTGATACACCCTATGAGTTTAAAATTGCTTTGCTCTCCAACGCTGACGCGTTAGAAATTACAGAAAAACCTTAATTTTGCATAAGCTTTCTTAAAAGAACCTATAGTTCAATATTTTTTGTGATCGATGAATTAAAAAAAACAATTTCCATAGCAAGGTAAGCATTTCCTGCGGAATGCTGCGCAAACAGCGGCCAGCTAGTCTCCTATGTTCGGAACTGCATTATCAGCTTTAGTGGACAATTTAAGTTCGTTGTTTTTGTGCTTCAATTCTTTGTTCAAAAATGTAGTATAAGTTAAGCAAATACTTGGTTCACTAATTAATAAAGCTGAATGCGAGCGCATTCGGTAGGATGAACTGACTGCTAATAGCTGAATGCTTACATAACAAGGAATGTGAAAAAAAATCAAAAAGAAATTACTGATTTATCAAAATAATTTGGTCTACAATCCCGCCTTTTAAGGCGAAATATTTTTGGAAGGTTGCTCGAAATCCCCGTTACAAAAATAACTTCTGTACCTCGCCAATCCTACGACTTCCCTATCTGACTTCTGAGTTCTGACTTCTGACTTCATTAGCAAAAGCTTACTAATGCTTAGAATCTATCAGCAAAAAATTGCTGCGACAATTCTAAATAAATTCTAAATATATAAGTAATTATACAGCATGGTTTTAACAAAATCAATTTTTTTATGATGCAAAGATAAAATATGAAAAAATAATGATAATGAAGCAAAGATTTATGTATTTTTGAGAAAATGAGTCAAAAACTGCTAAATATTACTAAATCTAGTGTTTGTATAATACTTTGTGCGTAAGCATTCAGCAGTCAGTCGTCAGCTATCAGCTATTTGTTATTAATATCATGTCCGGATAATCAGTAGACATCTCCAGAAAAGAGGGAACAGGGAACACCGGAGCTGGGAACAGGGAACCCACCCCTCGCCCCTCCCCCTCCCTGGAGGAGGGCTGTTTCATTCTCAATAGACACGGGGACACACCAGACACACCAGACACGGGGATAGAGGCTTTTAAGCGACGTTGAACCAGATATCCTCTCAGAGTTTAAAGACGCGTACTTTGCTGAAAAATCGGCAAATTTTGATGAATTTCACTGTTCCACTATTCCCTCATTTCCCGTTCTCCTTCAATCGTTAACTTACGGGACTTTGAAACAGCCCTGCCCTCCCTGGAGGGGAACAATTGATAATTTCTGGATAAGAATTGATTGTCTTTTTGATTTTTGGAGATGTCTAGTGATAAAAAAACCTTTTCCCTTCTAATCTTTTCTTTCCTCTCTTGGTGCGTATTCCCTTGCGTCTGACGCCGACGCGGGGTTGCACCACTTCCCCCTCCTGCCTCCAGCTCCCGCTGCCTTACCTCCTCCAAAGTGTAAATATTCAACCGGACATGATATAACTCACGATCGTACTAGAGGGGAATTATCCACCAAGGATAATTAGGGTTTGCTGAAAAAGTCTTATGGGTGAGGGTAGGAGACAGGAGACAGGAGACAGGAGAAATGGTTACTTAGAGGAGGTAGGAGTAAGAATTGTAAGAATAATTTTTCTGCCCAACTATGCGCCTAAAATACTAACTTTTTGAGGGTTTTTGACTGAAACAGGCGCACTTTTTCAAGGCCCCAAAAAGGCTAAAACCTTTATCTGTAAATACTTTTAGATTTAATCAGCAAACCCTAATTAAAATTCATTAATGAAATTGGCTATAGCCTAACCTCAGTTATTGCTTGAATATGTTCATACATCTGATTGCTGTTTGCTTCGTGGTGACAAACGGAAATGCGAGCTAGCTGTTTGTGCAGCATTCCGCAGGAAATGCTTACCTTTGTACAAAAGACTGAAACAGTTATCTATTAAAGTATTCTCAGTTGATAGAAACAGTATTTATAATTTTAAAAAAACACTTTTTTACAACTTGACAAAAGATACAAATAAGGATACATTCTCTAGCCAAATTCTCAATTTTTAGATAGGAATATGACCCCAGAAAAAGGCCAGTTAAATCAATTAGTAATTATTGCTAATTTTTTTCAATTTAACCAGCTCAAAACTAACTTTCGCACAGAGACAATAGCAGGAACAACTACCTTTGTGACAATGGCATATATTTTAGTAGTAAATCCTGACATATTATCTAAAGCAATTTTTTTGCAGAACTCCGGCGATTTATTTGGAGAATTAGTAATTGCTACAGCAATATCAGCAGCATTTGCTACTCTAATTATGGGAATATATGGTAATTATCCATTTGCCTTAGCACCAGGCATGGGTTTAAACGCTTATTTTACTTTTTCAGTAGTGTTGAAGTTAGGAATTTCTTGGGAAATTGCCTTAGCTGCTGTGTTGATAGAAGGCTTAATTTTTATTGGTTTAACTCTTAGTAAAATTCGCAGTCAAATAGTTAATGCTATTCCTGAATGTATTAAACAAGCCACAACAGTTGGCATTGGTTTATTTATTGCTTATATAGCTCTAATAAACACCAAAATTATTGTCTCTAATGAAACTACAACTACAACTTTAGGGAATCTAAATCAACCCGAAACATTAGTAGCGATCGCTGGAATTATTATTACTTCTGGATTCATAGCTCGCAGAATTACTGGAGCATTATTATGGGGAATCTTAGCAACTGCCTTACTAAGCTGGATATTAGGAATTGCACCTTTACCTCAAGGAATTGTTAGTTTTCCTCAATTACCAACGCACTTATTTGGTCAAGCATTTATTGGTTTAAAAAGTATAATAAAAACTAACATATGGGAGCTAATTACCATCATTTTTGTTTTGATATTTGTAGATTTATTTGACACAGTAGGAACTTTAACAGGATTAGGAATAAAAACAGGTTATTTTAATCAAACAGAAAAATCATTTAACTTAAACAAAGCATTTATGGCAGATGCGGTCGGCACAACATTTGGAGCAGTCATGGGTACTTCCACAGTCACAACTTATATTGAATCTGCTTCAGGCATTTCCGAAGGAGGACGCAGTGGATTCACTGCAGTTATTACGGCAATTTTATTCATTTTATCTATATTTTTTATTCCCTTATTATCAGCAATTCCTTCCTTTGCAACTGCACCAGCATTATTAATTGTAGGAGTATTAATGATGAGTAGTGTTCGTAATATTAATTGGGACGATCCAGCTCAATCTATTTCAGCATTTTTAACAATTATAGTTATGCCTTTAAGTTACTCAATTGCAGACGGATTAGCTATGGGTTTAATTATTTATCCTCTTCTCAAAACATTCCAAGGAAAAGTACATGAAACTACTTTGACTATGTGGCTATTAGCAATCATATTTATATTGAAATTTGTACTTGTTGGAAAATAATTAGGGTTTGCTGAATAAAGTATGACTGTTCATTAATTGATAATGGATAATGGATAATTGATAATTACCTCTGGTTAAAACCGCTCTTGATTGAATATCAGGAGATATTGTTTTTTTTCCCCTTAAAAGGGGAGGCTTTAAACCAGAATTGTTTAATTATTAATTATTAATAATTAGGGTTTGCTGATTAAATCTCAAATAATTACCAGATAAAGGTTTTAGCATTTTTAGGTATTGAAAAAGTACATGGTTTTCAGCTCTTCATGGTCAAAAAGTTAGCATTTTTAGCGCATAGTTGGGCAAAAAAATTCTCCCCTACTGGGACTTAAACAAAATAGAGCCAGAAAATAGGCTTAAATATAGACGGGCAAAGGCTTTTACGTCAAAAAGGTATAAATCCGTATGGAAGCACGGGTTCTAGCCATTTTTAGGGCATCGACGTAATTCCCTTGTCTAGAGTGGCTTTGACGCATTTTTTCGACAATAAAATGTTTAAGTACCACTACTCCCCTACTCCCCTACTCCCCTACTCCCCTACTCCCCTACTCCCCTACTCCCCTACTCCCCTACTCCTTAAAAAGACTTTTTCAGCAAGCCCTAATTAATAATTCGGTAAGGGCAGGAGTCAGAATTCAGCAATTCTGCAATCCAGAATTCAGAAGGAACGGGGAATTATAGAGGAGGTAGTCAGAAAAATTGTAAGAGTAATTTTTCTGCCATAATCGTCTGAAAATACTAGCTTTATGCAGCTCTTGACACCAAAAAATGCTAAAACCAATATCAGTCAATGGTTTGACATTTAATCAGCAAGCCCTAATTATTAACATTTAATTCGCCAAACTAAAGATAATTAATAATTATTAATTAAATAATTCAGCTTTATTCGCCTCCCCTTTCAAGGGGAAATTTCGCCCCTACAACTTTTAACTTCTGCGTAGCGGCACAAAGATAATTAATAATTAATAATTAATAATTAATAATTAATAATTATTGATTAAATAATTCAACTTTATTAGCCTCGGAGCGATCGCAATTTAGAGCCATAAGGATGACGAAAATAACTGACCAGTTACAAAATCCTCAAACAATTACAAATCAAAAATGATTGGCTGTCAGATGTGCGTCTTACATTCTGAGGTTTCCTCAGAATTACGCACTTGCTTTTAAATGCATGACTTTTAACTTCCGCACTTTATTGTTTGCGTAAACCCAACTAGATTCGGCAAGGGGTGTCTCGTTATAATCTCCGATTTAACGGGAGGGGAATTGCCGAGCTGCAAATTAAATAGGTGTCGATTGATGTTTTTCTTCTGATTTCTTGTCTTTCAGTCTTAGTGAATCTATGAAATCACTTATTACTTGGGTCATCGTTTTTTTTATTTTCTGCTGCATATAATCTCAGCTTATTTAATCTGTTCTGACTTATTCGTACTTCCCTGTTCATTACCGAAAAATTCTGCTCTAAAGCCTCCTCTTTTAAGGAGATAAAAAGCGATCGAGGGATGGCGAGGTCTCAGAGCCATATCCATGAGACCAAGAGAAAATAGAATATTCCTTATCTCAAGCTCCCTTATTGCAGAGGTATTGTTAACTGATAACTGAAATGACCTTTGCTATTTGTGGTGTAGTTTTATAAACTTGGTATAATATATTTTTATGCAATTATTTATACTAAATTGTATTGATGAATTTATATGAACTTAATTGTAGATATTTTGCTAATTATTTAAACTCAGAAATTTAATGAAAAATTTATTTAAACTTATTGTTGCTACTATGCTAAATTTGTTAAACTAAACTTAAAATCATAATCACAGTAAATAAAGAAGTGGTAGTTAAACCGAACTGGTTACGAGTAAAAGCCCCTCAATGGCAGCGAGTTGGTAATGTCAAGGAAATTTTGCGAGACTTGAATCTCAATACTGTTTGCGAAGAGGCTTCCTGTCCAAATATCGGTGAGTGTTTTAATTCTGGTACAGCAACTTTCCTAATTATGGGACCTGCTTGTACCCGTGCTTGCCCCTACTGTGATATAGATTTTGAGAAAAAACCTCAGCCTTTAGATACGACTGAACCAGAGCGACTGGCGGAAGCAGTTAAAAGGTTAAAGCTCAATCATGTTGTTATTACCTCTGTTAATAGAGATGATTTGATAGATGGGGGCGCTACTCAATTTGCTAAATGTATTTCACAAGTTAGAGAAACTTCGCCTCAAACAAGCATAGAAGTCCTGATACCAGACTTGTGTGGTAATTGGCAAGCTCTGGAAATAATTCTTAAAGCAAAGCCAGAAGTGCTTAACCATAATACCGAAACAGTTAAGCGACTGTATCGTAGAGTCCGGCCTCAAGGTGATTACGATCGTACATTGGAACTTTTGAGGCGATCGCGAGAATTGGCCTCTGAAGTATACACAAAATCCGGCATTATGGTAGGTCTGGGAGAAACTGAAGCAGAAGTCCAAACAGTAATGGAGGACTTACGGAATGTTGACTGTGACATTTTAACTATTGGACAATACTTGCAACCAAGTCCTAAGCATTTACCAGTATCTAGTTTTGTCAAACCAGAACAGTTTGATAGATGGAGAGAAATGGGCGATTCAATGGGTTTTTTACAAATTGTTTCTACCCCCTTGACTCGTAGCTCATATCATGCAGAACAGGTAAAAGAATTAATGAAAAATCATCCAAAAGCTAAAAGTAAGAAGTAGACTTTAGATATTGCCTCATTATTTGCGACTCAGGAAAGCTATAATCACTGGTAAAGTGCATCACCCATCACCCCCGATAGCAAAAACGATCACTGCTCAAACGTGATACAGATCGCCTATCATTGTGTCTAGAGTAACTCAATTGCTAGAAATTGATTAGTAAGTAAATTGAGTATGCTACACATAAGTTAAGTTAAAAGCTTTGTAAAAATTAAGCTGAGTGAATAAAAAGTGTAATCAGCAAAAATTAAATTAAAAATTTATAATAATTTAAGCTCCAAAATCAGAAAATTCCCGAAGTGATCGGAAACAACCAGTAATAGTGATGAACATTAATATAGCTTCTGACTATAGTCACTCTTCTATAGCAGAAGTATCCGTATACTAAAAATCAAGCCTAGGGAAGTTAACTGGAGCAAACACACAGGCAAATGTACTCTCAAGGTCATCGCTAATATTTTTATTTTTATTTAAAGTAAGCGATCGCCCAAGTTCATTCCGTCTATAATTGTCAATACTCATCAGAAAACAAAACTAGACTAAATGCCAATTTCTCAGGAATAAGGCATTTTATCCATAGACTGTCCACTAAGTACAGCCTCTTGTCAACTGGAGCAATTGAGATGATCGCTATGTCAGGTACTTATCCTTATACTGAAGAAAAACTGCAAGATAATAATTTGCAGACTAATATTTCTGAAGATATAGAGCAAATCATTGCTCGACCAGAAATCAATGAGCTAGAAATGGAAGATGGAGAAGCAGAGAATGCCCAAAAAAGCACTAACCGTAGCACAACTGATTTAGTACGTTTGTATCTCCAAGAAATTGGTAGAGTTGACTTGCTCGAAAGAGACCAAGAAGTCTCTGAAGCTAAAAAAGTCAAGTGCTATGTGGAGTTATTAGAGTTACTTAATAAATCAGCTATAGAAGAAGAAGGTGTAATTAGGTATTATGTTAAGTTGATTGAGATTCGTAATCGTCTGACAGCTCAGTTAGGACATAGGCCATCTTTGGAACGGTGGGCAAAAGCAGCAGGTATACCTGTGGTAGAACTTAAACCTACTCTTGCTGCCGGAAAGCTTCGTTGGGCGGAATTAGCAGGTTTAAGTGTTAAAGAACTGGAGAAAGCTCAAAGTGATGGGGTTAAAGCCAAAGACCACATGATTAATGCTAACTTGCGTTTAGTAGTGTCAGTAGCGAAAAAGTATCAGAATCGTGGCCTAGAACTTTTAGATTTAATCCAAGAAGGAACTTTAGGTCTAGAAAGGGCAGTTGAAAAATTTGACCCAAGAAGAGGGTATCGATTCAGCACTTATGCTTATTGGTGGATTCGTCAAGGAATAACAAGAGCGATCGCTACTCAAAGTCGTACAATTCGCTTACCAGTTCATATTACGGAAAAGTTAAACAAAATTAAAAAAGCGCAACGGAAAATTTCTCAAGAAAAAGGACGTATAGCAAAACTTGATGACATTGCCCAAGAGCTAAATATGACACCAGCTCAAGTAAGAGAAGTGTTACTAAAAGTTCCACGTTCAATTTCTCTGGAAACTAAAGTAGGTAGTGATAAGGATACTGAACTAGGGGAACTCCTAGAAACTGAAGATGCTTCTCCGGAAGAAATGCTGATGCGAGAATCTTTAGTACAAGCATTAAAAGGACTACTAGAAGATTTAACTCAAAGAGAAAAGTCTGTAATCTCCATGCGTTATGGTTTAGGAGATGGTAATCCTTATTCTTTATCAGAAATTGGTCGTTCTTTGAAACTATCTCGGGAACGAGTCCGTCAAATTGAAGCAAAAGCTTTACAGAAATTACGCCAACCCAAGCGTCGTAGTCAGGTACAGGATTACTTGGAGTCTTTAACTTGAGTAAAGAAGAAATAAAAATGTGGCAATAAACTTACGTCGCCACATTTTAGGATTTAATATAAAAATAGTTTAATATTTGCTAAATTATGATTGATAGTATAGATATATAAAATCCATTTAGAATATTGACCTTGATGACAATTTTGAGCCATTTAGTAGTTAGTGGGATAGAGGCAACAGGGAAAAAGGTGCATTACTAGATTTTATAATCCCTGGCAATTTCCTGAAAATAGTGTTATGATAGAAGTTAGAAAATAACTGAAAACTGAGTATCGCGTTATTTCGATCCCGACTTTGAGTCATCCCTAATGGTTGCCAAGTCTTGAAAAAGAAAGCGCAAAATAAATACTCATGTTAGTAGGCCATAAATAAGTCAAAAAATAGCGCTTTGGGGATTTTCCTCGAAGCATTGCGAGATACCGCCTACGTTGATGGTTCTGCCGTCACGTTGCTATGAACGGTTTTCCTGACTTTTGCCGGGAATTGCCGGGCTTGATGTATCTGGAACAATATTTCCATACTTTTCCATGATAAATATCCGTATCTTCTGGCTCTCTTTTTGGTATATTTACCTGCATCAAAACTTGAGAGTCACGGAGTTTATATGGATTGAAGCAATAATTGAAGATACTTCAATACAACCGTGTAATAGCAGTGTGTCTAAATAACCTCTGCTATTAACCCAGAGCAAATTTTTCTATTCTTTCTGCTCTTCCTCCTACTCTCTGCTCAAAGGTTTCTAGATTCTTGTTCACCAAGTCGCACAACTTTTACCAGATGAGCTATTCTCTGCTGTAACATAATTACTTGTATTTGAGATAAAATTGCTATATTACTATCTGACTCAATTTTCAGTTATTTCATTGAACTGTATAACACTCTTTGCTATAACTAATTTCTCACATTTCTTCGTGGCAAACGGTATTTCCTCGCATCAACCCAAGCTGCACCATAACCAATACGATTAGTATTGTAAGCGATCCACATATAACCATTTTCGCCCCAGTCGGTACCCCAAGAATTTTTCACTAACCAAGCACGTTTTTGATCGTCCCAACCAATAATAGTCACAGCATGATTAGGAGTTCCGTAGGCATTTTCGTTATAGACTCCACCCTTGTAAGCATGAAACACATCAGTCGCATATACAGATGAAACAACCGGACCATGTTTGCATAAGGCTTGTTTCATCTGAGAAACAGAAGGAATACCGCCATCATTGCGCACATATCCCCAAGTCGCTGCTTTCAAGGGAGTGTTGCGCTGGAAACGACAGACAGTATCTGTTGCTTGATAGCGAAGCATTCTTTCTGGTAAATTCCCTTTGTTAACCATAAAATTAAATACAAGTCCATACCAACCACCCTTGCAGGTTCCAGCACCACTACAACTGAGAACGTGCTGTTCTGAACCATCTGCTAAACCTCCTACCTGAGAATAAACAAGGTTATTGTGATAGAGAGCGCTAGACTCAAAAGCAGCGATCGCCGCAAATGCCCAGCAACTACCACATTCTCCCTGGTCTCGCACTGGAGTAATAATTCCGGCATCGCGCCAGTCAAAGGTAAAAGCATCGGGGGAACAGATAGACTGTTTTTGTCCTGGACTTTCTTCCATATTGGAGAGTATTTGCCGAGCGCGAAAGTTTTGTTGTGTTGCCAATTCTGCTAAATTTCCTGGAATTTGAGTTCCGGCAAGTGTGTCGATGTTGCGCCATAAGGCAGAACTAGGACCAACTTTAAAACCTCTTGATTCTGCAAAGTTGCGCAGTTGTTGCCAACGTCTATTGAATGCTTCTCGACTCATGGATAGTAGTTGCTCTGAGTTATGGGTTTTAGTATTTGTCAAGGGTGACTTTAGCAAAAGAGGAGTTGATGTAGTGGTTGTTGAGTGAGTATTACTGTATAGTTTTTGATTGTGTTTTAAGTTGCTACTGTTAGAAGTAGAAGTGCATCCTTGAGAGATTATTGCTAATATTAGCCCAGTTGTACAAAATTGTAATAACTTTGAATATTTAACCATTACCCATTAAATTAATATAGTTATAGTCTTGGTAGGTAGATTATGCCCACTATTATTGATATACAGTCTTGCAATTATTAATTACGGAAGAAGGACGAGAGTTTGAAAGCCACATCTTTTTAAAGCGTGGATGAAAAACGAACGGGCGATTTTAATCGCCTAAAAAAGTTGTCATTTTTTATCCTGTAATGTTAATGTTATCATAATAACATAGAAGTAATAAAGATGTATGGATGTCAGCAAGAGCTAATTAAAAGTCCAGAAAGTATCCCGTTTTTAGAATACTTATGTACCACGGTTAACCCACTTATTAATTGTGGGATTTATTTGGCTAGACAATGGTATTTTAAGTTGGGATACATCACGGGAAAACACGACTTAGAGAAGCAATTAAAGTCAAATCATAATTATCAATTTCTTCATTCTCAAGCAGCACAGCAAACCTTGAGAGGAGTAACAGAGTCTTTTAAGTCCTACAAGGAGCTTTCCTACAAACACTATCTAGGAAAACTGAAAAATAAACCTCAACTTCCCAAATATCGAAAAAAGGGAGGACTAGGAGTTATAACTTATCCAAAACAAGCTTTGAGACTGAAAGGAAACCAGGTGAGAGTACCTCTGGGGAAAAAAGTTAAAGCTGCTTTTAAGATTGATAGTTTTTGGCTAAATTTTCCCAGCAATCTTGACTTTAAAAAAATTCGAGAAATAAGGATTCTACCTCGTAATGGTTGCTTTTATGTTGAGTGGGTTTATCAGTTAGAGGTCGATCAACCTGAACTTGACAGGGATAAAGTTCTCGGTATTGATCACGGAGTTGGTAATTGGTTAACTTGCGTTAGCAATGTAGGAACAAGCTTGATTATAGATGGCAAACATTTAAAATCAGTTAACCAGTGGTATAACAAACAAATAGCAACAATTAAAGAGAAGAAACCTCAAGGATTCTGGTCAAAAAAGTTAGCCAATATAACTGAAAAACACAACAGACAAATGCGTATCGGCTGTTAATAAAGCGGCCAGATTAGTTATAAATAACTGTTTAGAAAATGGTATTGGTAGGATTGTTTTTGGATGGAATAAGGGGCAAAAAAATGCTATTAACATTGGAGCCAAAAACAATCAAAAGTTTGTGCAAATTCCCACAGCTAAACTCAAAGAACGAATTAGTCAGTTATGCGAATTGTACGGCATAGAGTTTATTGAAACTGAAGAATCTTACACCTCGCAAGCAAGCTTTTTAGATGATGATTTCCTGCCAAACAGGGCGTGAGAAACCCGTAAGCTGGAAGTCATCAGGAAAGCGAGTACACAGAGGTTTATATCAAACCAAAAACGGTTTGTTAGTAAATGCTGATGTGAATGGAGCAGCTAATATTCTCAAAAAAGTAGCGACAACTTTGGAATTTTCTCTCGAAGGAGTCAGTAGGGGTAGTTTGATAATGCCTTTAAGAATCCAGTTTTGGATTGCTTAAAAATCTCCGTCTATGCGCGAGCGGGGAGTATCAAGGGTAGGTAGTTTATGCCCACTGTTATTGATATACAATTTTGCAATTATTAATTAATTACGAATAATATCAAGTTCCTTGGCTTCGGAGTAATACAATTTCGTCGATCATTATGTAAGGGCAAATGGCCATTCGCCCCTACAATGAAGACGAAATAATCTTGAACTGCAGAATGAAAAATCCAATTCTAGTTTTTATTGATGCCGGGGTGGACAACTATCAACTATTGTTTGATGGTGTGGTTGGAGAAGCTCAACCTTTTGTTCTCAATACTGCTACTAATGGTATACAACAAATAGACGAAATTTTACGACAATATCCAGGACAGAATACCGTTCATATTATCTCCCACGGTGCCCCTGGTTGTCTGTACCTGGGAAATACTCAATTGAGTTTGGGTACCCTGAAACAGTACGCACCTCTACTCGGACAGTGGGATATTGACAATCTCCTGCTTTATGGTTGTCATGTAGCTTCTGGGGATGCAGGTGAGGAGTTTGTGAGTAAGTTGCAAGGTCTGACTGGTGCTAATATTGCTGCTTCTAAGTCTCTGACAGGGGCGGCGGTTAAGGGTGGTAACTGGGAGTTGGAATTGAGAACTTCCAAGTGTGAGACTTCATTAGCTTTATCAGAAGCAGCTATGGTAACTTATAGTGGGGTATTGGAAGTTCTCAATGCAGATGATTACGCAGCTTTGAAAGCTCTCTACGAAGGTACAGATGGGGAGAGTTGGAGTAATAATACAGGCTGGAGTGAATGGGATTTCAGCAGTTCCACCCCTCCTGATGCTTCTGTTGTTAATGATTGGTATGGAGTAGCAGTAGTAGGCGATCGGGTAACGAGACTCAACCTACATAATAACCGACTCACAGGTGAGATTCCTGAACAATTAAGCTCTCTGTCTAATTTACAGAATCTCGACCTACGTAATAACCAACTCACAGGTGAGATTCCTGAACAATTAAGCTCTCTGTCTAATTTACAGTCTCTCTGGCTAAATAATAACCAACTCACAGGTGAGATTCCTGAACAATTAGGCTCTCTATCTAATTTACAGTCTCTCTGGCTATATAGTAACCAACTCACAGGTGAGATTCCTGAACAATTAAGCTCTCTGTCTAATTTAGAGCAACTCTTCCTATATAGTAACCAACTCACAGGTGAGATTCCTGAACAATTAAGCTCTCTGTCTAATTTAGAGCAACTCTTCCTATATAGTAACCAACTCACAGGTGAGATTCCTGAACAATTAAGCAGTCTCTCTAATTTACAGTCTCTCCGCCTAAATAATAACCAACTCACAGGTGAGATTCCTGAACAATTAAGCAGTCTCTCTAATTTAGAGCAACTCTACCTAAGTACGAACAGACTCACAGGTGAGATTCCTGAACAATTAAGCTCTCTGTCTAATTTACAGTATCTCTACCTACATAGTAATCGACTCACAGGTGAGATTCCTGAACAGTTAGGCTCTCTGTCTAATTTACAGTATCTCTACCTACATAGTAATCGACTCACAGGTGAGATTCCTGAACAGTTAGGCTCTCTGTCTAATTTACAGCAACTCTACCTATATAGTAACCGACTCACAGGTGAGATTCCTGAACAATTAAGCAGTCTCTCTAATTTAGAGTCTCTCTGGCTATATAGTAACCAACTCACAGGTGAGATTCCTCAGAGTGTCAATGATTTATCAGCAGACAAACGTTTAGATAACCCCCCTTATGTAGCAACCGACATTCCTGACCAGACTACAACTACCGATACAGTCTTTAACCTCGATATTAGCAGTAACTTCGGTGACATCAATCAAGACATTAGCACTTACAGCGCACAAGGTTTACCTGATGGCTTAAGTATCAACACAACCACTGGTGTTATTAGTGGTACCCCTACCGCAGCAGGCAATTATACTATTACGGTAAATGTATCAGATGGTAAATTTACTCCAGCACAAGATACCTTTGATATTGAAGTTGAACAAGTTGGAGAAGTCAATCAGCCTCCCACTGATATCACACTTTCTAACGACACCATCGACGAAAACGTACCAGCTAATACAGAAGTCGGCACATTATCAACCACAGATCCCAATACAGACGATACCTTTACTTACGCATTAGTCTCAGGGAATGGAGACACCGACAACGCAGCCTTCACCATTGACGACGACCAACTGAAAATCAATACCTCTCCCGACTATGAAACTCAGGATACTTACACTATCCGAGTTCAGACAACTGATGCAGCAGGAGAGACTTATGAAGAAGAACTAACCATTAGTGTTAACAATCTCAAAGAAGGTTCTCCTCCTATTGGTGTTGTTATCAGCAACGACAGCATCGACGAAAACGTACCAGCTAACACAGAAGTCGGTATATTAGCAACTTTTGACCGTGACGTAACAGATACCTTTACTTACGCATTAGTATCAGGGAATGGAGATACTGATAACGCAGACTTCACTATTGATGGCAATGTTCTGACAATCAATATTTCTCCCGACTTTGAAACTCAGGATACTTACAATATTCGAGTTCAGACTACGGATACTGAAGGAGAGACTTCTGAAAATCCGTTGATTATTAATATTAACAATGTCAACGAACTTCCCATAGACATCAACCTTGACAACGACAGCATTGATGAAAACGTAGCAGCAAATACTGTGGTTGGTACATTGTCAACTACAGACCCTGACACAGACGATACCTTTACTTATAGATTAGTATCTGGTGCAGGAGACACCGATAACGCAGCCTTCACCATTGACGATGACGAACTGAAAATCAATATTTCTCCCGACTTTGAAACTCAGGATACTTACAATATCCGAGTTCAGACTACGGATGCTCAAGGAGAGATTTATGAGAAAGAGCATTGACTTAATCAAAGAATAGCGATATAATACATTACAAAGCATACTATTAGATAGACGGTATTCACACATACATGAAATCCATTAGAACGAAGCTCAAACTTAATAACAAACAGAAAACCCTCTTGGCTCAACACGCAGGCTACAGTAGATGGGTTTACAACTGGGGTTTAAGTTTGTGGAATGCCGCTTACAAGGATGGTTATAAGCCCAATGCCCGTAAGCTAAGAGTTGTTTTTACCAATCACACAAAACCTCTTTATCCCTGGATGAAAAACTTGTCGTCTAAAGTTTATCAGTATGCTTTCATAAACTTAGGAGAAGCATTTAAGAGGTTTTTTCAAGGGTTGGGTAAATATCCAAGATTTAAGAAGAAAGGTAAACATGATTCATTCACAATTGATAATTGTGGAAAACCGATAGAATTAAACGGATGGAATCATAAATTACCTTTTATTGGTATGGTCAAAACTTATGAACCAATTGAAGCTACAACTCAAAAAATCACGATTAGTAGACAAGCGGGTTCATGGTATCTGAGCTGTAGCTATGAATTTCACGCCATAACCACACCCAAAACAACTGATGTTATAGGTGTAGATTTGGGAGTGAAAACATTAGCTACTTTAAGTGATGGGAAAGTATTTGAGAGTGTGAAATCGTATCGGAGATTTGAAGCTAAGTTGTCTCGGCTGCAATACCTAAATCGTCATAAAAAGGTTGGCTCTGCTAACGGTCGGGCAGCACAACTAAAGATAGCTAGGCTCCATAGACGAGTGGCTAACATCCGCAAAGATGCACTTCATAAATTGACAACATATTTAGCTAAAAACCACAGCGTTGTTGTCATAGAAGATTTGAACGTTAGCGGTATGTTAGCTAACCACAAGCTAGCTAAATCTATAGCTGACCAAGGCTTTTATGAGTTTAGACGACAGCTAGAATATAAGTGTCAATGGTACGGTTCTGAGTTAGTAGTAGATAGATTTTTTCCATCTTCTAAGACTTGCTCAAACTGCGATCATATTCAAGATATGCCGTTAAATCTAAGAACTTATGACTGTCAGTCATGTGGCTTGTCAATAGACCGCGATTTAAACGCAAGTATAAATTTAAGAAAGCGAGTGCGTAATTCTGAGGTCTCCTCAGAATGTAAGACGCACTCAAGAGATGCGGTCGGCTTGACCGTTGACGCCTGTGGACGGAGTGCTGCTGACAGTTCCGGTGGAAGCAGGAAGTAAACATCAATTCGTCACTTTATGTGAAGCTTTGTATCAGTTTTATAGAGCAGCTAACAGGATTTGGTTTATGGATAATGATGGCATATTAGACAGTAGTGTTAATCCTGGAAATCTAGGCATTGCTTGGGATGTAGCTGGATTGTAATATAGAAGGGGAGTGGGGGAGTGGGGGAGCCAGTAGTGGACTGTTTCAGCTAAAATAGTGCTTTAGAGAAGTCAGGGCAAGACACGGATTTTGCCACGGATGCACGGATTTGATATCACCTACCCCATTTTCTAATATCATGTCCGGTTGAATACTTAGGGTTTGCTGATTAAATATCGCGCTTATTGACTGATATTGGTTTGAGCAATTTTAGATCTGGAAAAAGTGCGAGGTTTTCGGTGGTAATGGTTCAAAAATTCAGGATTTTGGTCAAGAGTAGGGCAGAACCATCTTGAGAAAATTCTTACTCCTACCTCCTCCAAATTCCCATTTCTCCTGTCCCCCTCCTGGGAGGGGCGAGGGGTGGGTTGTCTCCTGTCTCCTACCTTCACCCATAAGACTTTTTCAGCAAGCCCTACTTACACTTTGGAAGAGGTAATATCAAATCCGGTAGCATCGGTATAATTCAGTATTGAGGAATAATTTATTGATATTCTAGAGTAGAACAGCCTTTTGTCTCTACTGACGATAGAAATTATATTACTCCGAAGCCAACGGATTTGATATAAGGCAGAAGGCAGGAGGCAGGAGGCAGAAGGGAATATTGGTTCAACGATCCCCCGCGCATCCCCCTTAAAAAGGGGGACTTCCAGTTCCCCCCTTAATCCCCCTCCCGTCCCCCTTGGGAAGGGGGAAGCCAGAGGATGCTGCGCTTTTTGTTAAACGGGGGTTAGGGGGGATCTCCTGACTCCTCTGTTGTTATTTATAACTATTAGACATCTCCAATAATAAAAAATTAAATCAATTATGGCACATAAATTGTCAATTCTTTCCCCCTACTCCCTACTCCCTACTCCCTACTCCCTCTTTTCAGGAGATGTCTATTCAACCGAACATGATATAATGCACATTTTTAGCTGTGTCACGCCACTACAACCTTCTTCAAAAATCCCACATGACAGGGCGATCGTCTAAAGGATCTGTGACTATCCGTCCGATCGCATCAATTTCTGCTAGCTCATCTGAGGATAATTTAACATCTCCAGCTTTAGCATTAGCAGTCGCTTGTTCGGCATTTCTTGCTCCAACGATCGCATTTGTCTGGGGTTGAGCAATTAACCAGGCGATCGCTAATTGAGCTAGACTGCACTGTTTACTTTCCGCAATAGGACGTAGTTTTTCTAAGGCTGTTTGCACTCGTTCGTAGTTTTCTTTAATATAAAAAAGTCTATTTTTAGCACGATGATCGCCTTCAGCAAATTTATGATCTGGTCCGAATTTACCTGTTAATAATCCCTGTGCTAATGAAGAATAAGCAATAATAGAAATATTATTTTCAACACAGTAAGGCATTTCTTCTTTTTCTATTTTTCGCCAGAACAAAGAATAAGGTGGTTGGATACTATCAATTTGACCATATTGAGCTGCTTCTGCTATTTGTTCGCGAGAAAAGTTAGACACACCAATTGCTCGAATTTTACCCTCTTGTTTAAGTTTATTTAGAGCATTCATTGTTTCTTCAATGGGTACAATTTCACTATTAAATGCACCAGACGGCCAGTGAATTTGATAGAGGTCAATATAATCAGTTTGCAGGTTTTTGAGGGAGCGATCGCAAGCTTCTATTACTTGGTCATATTTGAGATGATTAGGAAAAACTTTAGTCGCTAAAATTACTTGCTCTCGTACATTTGCCAATGCTTGAGCAACTATTTGTTCTGAGTAACCATCCCCATAAATTTCAGCAGTATCAATTGTGGTGATGCCTGCATCAACAGCCGCTCTTATTCCTTCGATGGTTTCAGAATCTTCAATTCCCACCCACATCTTTTTTCCAGCTTGCCATGTACCCATAATGATTGGGGTAATTTCAATTTCAGAGTTACCTAATTTTCGCTTCTCCATCATCGTCTCCTAATTATTCCGAATATAATTATAGCTATAACATATTGTGCATTAAGTCAATAGTTACGATTGGGTTTTAGGTATCCTAATTGTTAATTTATATATCAATTAATGGGATAATTTTGATTACTAAATATTGAATACTTTTTTCTTCCTTTAGCAAAAAAAAAATGTCTATTTGTCTAGACATTATCTCGGTTGTCCTTAGTCTATTTTATGAAGTTTATGAAGAGAAAAAGCATTTTTAAATAATTACTGAGACTCTATCTTTATATTTAACCTAAATTTCTGTAAATCCACGACAGCAATTTGACTCAAAGCATAAAATTTTTCAAACAAAGTTGGGCATTTAGTAATAGACAGAGTTAAAATGTAGATAGTTCATTAATTGATAATGGATAATTGATAATTACCTCTGGTTAAAACCGTCCTTGATTGAAAATAAGGAAATATTATTTCTTTTCTTGGTCGATTGGATATGGCGAGGAGACCCGCTCTTATCAGAGCCGCTCCGCTGTTAGCGTTTGCGGTAGCATTCCGGAACGGAAAGCTTTGCGGTAGCAAACGCCATCCCTCGACCACTTTTTCCCCTTTAAAAGGGGAGGCTTCAAGGCGCGAATTATTTAATTATTAATTATTAATTATTCGGTAAAGCTAAAGCGATCCGTAAAAAATTGCGATTATAAAAATCTTTAAAGAGAGGAAATTATATGGAGTTAAAATTGTTAGAGGGGATAGACTTCCAGTCCGCAGTCGCGATCGCCACCAAATCTATCCTATTTATAGATCCAACCATAGAGGACTATCAGATTCTGGTAAAAGGGATAAATCCTGATGTCAAAGTTGTAGTATTGGATACATACCGTGATGGTATTCAACAAATTACAGAAACATTGGTTCGTCACCAGGGAATAAAAGCTGTTCATATAGTTTCTCACGGTACATCTGGTTGTCTGTATCTGGGCAATAATCAACTGAATTTAGAAACTATTGCAAACTACACTGAGCAGTTACAACAGTGGGCAGAAGTATTAGATAACAATGCTGACATCCTGATTTACGGATGTAAAGTGGGGGCAGATTTAGTTTTTGTCCAAAAATTGCGAGAGTTAACAGGGGCTAATATTGCTGCCTCGGCCACACCTACTGGTAGTGCTGCTTTGGGTGGTGACTGGGAGTTGGGGGTTACTACTGGTGAAATTGAGGCGAGTTTAGCATTCACAACAGCAACCCAACAACAATGGAATCATATTCTTCCTGCCTTTGATGGACTTCAGCCTTATTTTTATCAAATTATTGAGGGTGAGCTACGAATATTCAATACTTTGATCGGTGATTATGAACTTTTAGGAGAGATTCAACCAGTACCTGGTTTTTCAGGTACTTATAATGGATCGGGGTATAACCCAAATGATGATTTTATTTATGGAGTATTACGCACAAATAATACTAATACTGAAGGGAGAATTGTCAGAATACATTCTGATGCAACAGTTGATGATTTAGGTATTACTATAACTGGAATTTTTTTAAATGCAGCTGACGTAGACAATAACAATAATCTATGGGTAAGAACAGGTAGCACCAATAATCAACTTACAAGAATCAACCTTAACGATCCTAGCGTTCCACCTCAGGCTATTACTTTTACTGGAACTTTAGGGAATGTTTCAGATATAATTTACAACGAGGCAGACAACAAAATCTACGGAGTTGGTACAGATAGAAATCTCTATAGCATAGATTTGAATACCAACACAATTACTACAGAAGTAATATCAGGTTTAACTGGCAATAATCATTATGGTGCTGCTTGGATCGATCGAGATGGTGATTTATATGTTAATCTGAATACGGGGGTACTCTATCGTGTTGATGATTATAATACACCCACTCCTGTAGCTGTTCAGGTTGGAACCTCTGCACCAACGTTTCAGAACGACGGAATGTCAGATCCAGGTGAGTTATCACCATTCAAAGTTCCTTTTATAGATCCCAATCCTAACAACCTTATTCCCTTTAGCCACGAAGATACTTTTACTGAAGATTTGACTGTTAGTGTAGGTATAGTTAGTAATGATGTAAATCTTCAAGATTTTGATGAGACTGATACTGTAACTGAAAATATTAGCGAAGCAACTATTACGCTGACTAACCCTCAAACTGATGATGAGTTATTCGTAGATTTAGCTTTACCTTTTCCTCCTAGCATAACTCCTAACATCAGTGGTAATGTGATTACCTTGACAGCAGTAGATAATATCAATGGAGCAACCCCAGATGATTTTGAAGATGCTCTCAAAGCCATTCAATTTAGGAATACCAGTGAAAACCCAAATACAACTCCAAGGGAAGTAGATATTCAGTTAACTGATACAGAAGGCAATTTGGGTAATACTGCTACAACTACGATTAACGTTGTTTCTGGTAAAAATACTCCTTCTTATCCATCTGAAGAACCTAACGATACTGTATTGCGAGCTACTAACACCGGATTAACTATCAACAATGACGGTACTTTCAACTATTCTGGTGAAATAGGCGATAACCCTAACGTTGATCCTGAACAAGATGTGGATTTATTTAAGTTCGACTTAGGTTTAGGCGATCGCCTCCGTTTACCAGAATTTATAGACCTGTTAGATGAAAACGACAATGATATTGGTGATGCAGAAGTACAGGTGTTTGATTCTACAGGAATTCCAATTTCTCCCCTATTCTTCGATCCTTCCGGTCCGGGATACGTTATTTACCAAGCTAACCAAGCAGGTACTTTCTATGTTGGTATTAGCGGTAGTGGTAACAGTGGCTATGACCCCAATATAGAAGGCAGTGGTTTTGCGGGAACTCCAGGAAAATATGACTTGACTATTGAAACTATTGGTCGTCAGATGGGAGGTACTCAAAGTAAATTGTACTTTAGTCGAGATACTGCTTTCAACGATGAAGGTTTGTACATTTTAGATACAAGCACAGGTAATCCTATTCTTGTTGGCACTAATGGTGATAATGTGAGTGGGAATGTTGGTTTAGCTCCCAGTGATTCCTCAAGTTTCCTTTATGGCAGCGAACCTGACAATTTATTAAAAATAAATGCTGATGGTAGCGTTGCTAATTCCACTGGTATTGGAAATATTTATTCTCAAACTAACGGACTCGCTTACGACTCTACTAGGAATATTCTCTATGGAACAGATGGTTCAAATTTTTATACTGTCAATCAAAGTACAGGCAATCCAATTTCTGACCTTAGTTTGTCTCCTACGTTTTTGTCAGGATTAGCCTTTGGTAATGGGGGAGTCTATGGTTTAGGTGGAAGCCAAGATTTGCTGTTTTACGACCCTAATACTGATAATTGGTCTGTTATTGGAGATACCGGAATATCATCATGGCAAGATGTAGGATTAGCTTTTGATGCAGAAAAAAATGTACTGTATGCTAAACGGTATAATGATACCTTACTTTATGAGATAGATGTATCAACGGCACAAACCACAAGTATTGGCGATACGGGATTTTTAGAAGGTGGTGGTTTGGCATTAGTGAGTGATGATGCCTACGAAGAACCGAACGATACTATAGCACAAGCGACCAACACAGGATTAACCCAGAACAACGACGGTACTTTCAGCTTCTTTGGTGAAATCGGCGATAACACTAATGTTCTGCCAGAAGATGATGTAGACTTCTTTAAATTTGACTTAGGGTTGGGAGAAAGAGTTCGTATACCGCAAAATATAGAATTATTAGATGAAAGTGGCTTTGTTTCCAATGCAGAAGTAGAACTGTTTGATGAAACAGGACAGCCATTTCCGACAAATCTTAATTTGCTATTTACTGATACTGACAACTACGACATTTACGAAGCTAATGAAGCAGGTACTTTTTACCTTGGCATTAGCGGTAATGGTAACTGGAGTTACGACCCCAACATAGAAGGAAGTGGTTCTGGTTCCGCTACAGGTAACTATGG
>NZ_JAAHHG010000107.1 GCF_010692555.1 Okeania sp. SIO3B5
TGGAACAATATCAATGTCATTCCAAATTCGCGTTGTAGAATTTCCCAACCGGGAGTCATAGTAAGTCGAGAAATCTCGATTTCCTGGTGTAGGTCCGGCTGAGGGATAAACAGAAATTTTGAAGGGCTTTTCCCCAGCCCATTCGCTTTTTTGATCGAAGGCTGCCAAAGCTAATGTAGGGCTTAAAGCTCCCCCTAAACTGTGCCCTGTGAAAATAATTTCGATTTCATCATCAGAATTTTCTACGGTTTCTCCTAAAAACTCTAACACCGACTTACCCGATGATTTCATATCTTGCAGTAGATAATTCAAACCTATCGAGGTTCCCTTAGAAATCTTGGGTTTGAGACTTGCTGGGATGTCACCATAAGGCCAATTCACCCGCTTAATGACATTAGCATCTTCAAACAACCAGTCGTAGAAAGAACTAGGATTAGTTCCCGCGATCGCAACAACATACTGATTACCATTCTGAGCAACGTACATTGCGTTGGTGGCGTATTCCGAATTCTTGACTTCATAAATAGCTGGCCCCCAAACAAGTTCCCAGTTCCCAATATCTTCTTGTATACTTGGTGTGTTCAAGTAATTCGTGATGTCTGTTTTCAACTGCTCTTGTAACTCTTCCTGAGTCCCCTCTATCCTTGAAGCAGCATTTGAGAGTATGGAGAGTAAGAATACCTGTTGTTCTTTATCTAGTGATGGACTTGCCATTGCTGCAGATGGTATTAAAGTAGTCATAAATAATACCAGTGCCAAACACAATGACAATAGCTTGGTTACAATCTTCATATCTTTGAGATTCCTTTTTCCAGAATGGAATGTCCCCTGGGTTAAATAGGTAGGCATAAATATTAGATTTTATACTTTCACTATTTTTTTGCTTTCCAAATGCTAGACGTTACTCACCATGATTTTCTGACTCTTTTTTCCAAAAAAAAAATAAATTGCCCGACTTCTTGCTTCTGCGAGGGAGACAATGGCCTTTCCTGCTGTCCCCCCCACAATCAAACTTGACCATAAAACAGGCTGTCTCGATCAAGGGCGTTTTTGCTGGCGCAAAGCTCCGCTAACGGCTAAGAGCCGACATAAAACGCTGCGCGACATATTTGCGGAGCATTCCGTCAGGAAAAGGCGGAGCAAGTGCGGCAGCTATATCGCTGCTTTATCCATATTAGTCACAGCACCTTTGGGAGCTTGAGCAATACCTACCTTTGCACCAAAACTATTACGCAAGGGAAAAGTCCCGACCAAAGTAGCGTTGGCGGAGCAAGTGCGGCAGCTATATCGCTAGTTCTATTGTTTTGTTAGCTGCTGTTGATACTTCACCCCTTGCTGTGGATGTGTTATTAAAAGTTGTGGAGTTGACGAGACGTTGTGATGGGAAAGTTGTGGTGTTGTACGTTATGCAGTCTGATAATATCGCTCCCATAAAAAAAAGCGATCGCTCTGACTGCTATTGTATAGCAATGAGCGCTGGTATATTTACAAATTGCAGGAGGGGCCAAATAGCTAAAAATCTTATATTATCAGCAATTTATTCCCCTCCTGGGAGGGGGAGGGGCGAGGGGTGGGTTGCCTGTTGCCAGATGAGCTGTTGCCTGTTGCCTGCGCACAGCGCTATAGAAAGTGACAGAGCGGTCGTTTTTATTGAAAATAGGAAACCGAGATTTCTGCTTATCTCATCGGGTTACTGAGCCGTAAGAGCGCGTTCTTAGACAAAATGCTTGGCGTTTATTTCATCTTCCATTTCTCTAGCCAAAGTTTCTTAAGTTTTCCAATTGTGCTTTTCTCATTTTCCGCCATCATTCTCCAGCCTTCTCGGATCGCGTCCTTTTCCTTCTTTGTTAGTTTCCATGAGAGTGGTGGTTCGTATTCACCTTCTTTGCTATAAAATGATGATTCAGTAAGACAAGGGAAGAAGATGGGGTAATATTTAATTTCTACGTTTTGAGCGGCTTCCTTTACGTTCTGCCATTCCTGCAACAGTTCTACCTCAGTTAAGTTGCGGGAATTAAGAATTGGTTCGCGAACCTTGAATAAGCCTTCCAACGGACCAATTATTGCCATAAACAAACCTTGCTTCTTTTTCTTTTTAGGTTGCTCATTAGTTTTGGTTTCAGGAAAAGGATTTATTTGTAAGATCAGAATTCTTTTTATTTCTGGGGTAGTTTCTTCACCTTTTTGGGTAGTTTCTTCACCTTTTTGGGTAGGCTCTTTGCCTTTTTGGGTAGGTTTTTTACGAAGAAGCTCCTCAAGCCATTCTAATGCTGTCACAAAACCAGAATTGTCGAAATAGCCACCATCAGCGACGTGATAATTTGCTATATTGGGATCTTTACCATTGCGATCATAGGCCCGACAAATGGGAGATATGTAAGGGAACGTGGCAGAAAGTCTTGCACCTGTGACAACATCAATATCTTTTCCTGGATAAAGACTATTAAAGTCGAAGAATTTTTTCTGAGAGTTGTTGGGAAATTTCGCTGGTGTAACTAGCAACCGCAAGCCATCTTCAACCAGAGTAGCATTCAATACAGGGAGCGGAATATTACCTTCTTCAACTTCCGCTCGCCAGTCGGCTAAGGTTTTTGGAGACTCTGGGGTTTTCATATGTCCTTGCCAGTCCTTCTCTATCGCAATACCTCGATCTCTGATTGTGGGAGTGAGAATGTCTGGTAGGAACGGGAGGAAAATCACGCGCCACAAGTCAGGATAGGCTAATCCCCAACCTACTGCATCTAAACTGTTTGCGGTAGCGCCCTCAAATATTTCTTCTGATTCTGAAGCCGGTGGAAAACCTTTATCTGTAAAGCGATCCAGATAATACATTGCACCTACTGAGCCACCAGAAACGGAACTAATTAATCCAATTGCCTTAGTAAACGATTCTCCTAACTCTTCTTGCAAGCCAGTCAATACTTGAGCCGTCCATCCAGAGGCTTGAATTCCACCTCCACTAGCACAGACAACAACTACAGTTTGTTTTGCAAGAGGCTCTTCTAGATCTTGTTTGTCCAGACGCTTTTGTAATAAGGCCGTCAAATTTTTTTGCTCTTCTGGCGGTTCTGGAGCGTCCTTTAATATAAAATAGTGATCCACATTCAAAAGCCGATAGATCGTTGCCGCGAGGGCTACCCAGAAGAACAATACAGAAATACGCGAGTAATCGAAGAAGAAGGTAAGACTGCCCAACAAAAGCACCGATACGGAAATTAACAACATTACATATAAAAGTGCTGGCGGTTCTTCTCTCTTCTTATCGGGGGGCAACGAACTTGGCATAAACAGCTTAAATGCGATTATATAGATAGCAAAAAGAATGATGAAGAAAACAAAAGCGTCAAAATGATTGTCTTTTAAAATACCATTATCGATATAGCCTGCTCCTTTGGAAGAGTTTTGGCCCAAAAAGGAAATTGCTTTCACCAACCCCTTATTAAGACCGGGAACTTTATCGACCGAGAGAAAGCCTCGAATCTGTTTGAAAAGAAGCAAAAAGGTAACGCCAAATAATATCCCAAAAGACAATCCAAACCTTCTTTTCTTATTATCCATTTCTTCCTGGGATAATTTCAATACTGTCCAGGTGGTCGGTAATGCCAGGGCGAACACTAACACATATTTATACAAAACTTTAGAAGAAGAAAATCCTGACAGTTCCGGAACGCCAAAACGAGCTGGCGCACCACCAAGGATTATTGCAACGACAAAGGTTACGGCTGTTCCCGCCACAGTTGCACCCAAAATTGTCAACGCAATTTGACGAGCATTACGCAGAACAAAAAGATTCTTGAGCATAGATTTCAGGGCACCTGTTGCGAGGACAGGGAGCGCAATCAGCAATACGCCCATGAGCAGAGGTATGCGTAGAAAAAAGACATACTGCCAAAAGGCGCTAGGCAGTTGCAGCCATGCGGTAACTACTACCGCTACAAGCCCCAGCCACTTAATAATTTTTATAATTTTTTGAAGCACGATATTGCTTTCCTCCTAGAACGTTTAACTCAGCAAGACTTTTACATTCACTGGACTTACGCTTTCAAGTCGGTTCTAAAGCTACATATAGTTTCCGGTGCGCAGTGTGGCACCATACAAGTAGCGTTTTTGCGTAAGTCCCGATTCATCAAAAACATGAAGGGCTTACAGACTAAATATCTTCCGATACTATTTTGCTAACAATTGTTAACAATGCACAGCAAGATTAACTTACTGAGGGGGTATCTCCCAATGTGGTAGAAAATTTCTCTACCACGCTTTTGATCAAGATTCCACGCGCTCCGTTTAAGTCGCGTTCGAGGCCTCAAATCAGACAAATAGCGATCAGTGCTACTCGGTTTCGTCATTTTTGCCATCCACTATAGTATATAGTACGCCAAATCCCAAGCGTCAACCCCCCAACACCTTTTTTGGCTTCAAAACACCACCTTTTTTTTGCCTACCTGCATAAGTCGTACAATTTGTCAATCAACCCAATTCCACCTTTTTTGCTTGAATTTTCCTCGAATGCATAAATCAAAGGATTTATCAATCCACCTTTTTGCCATTTTTTTTGCCTGAAAACACCACCTTTTTTGCCCAGGCCCGCTATTTAGGGTCTGCTGAAAAAATTGGTTGGTGGGGGTAGGACACGGGGACGCACTAGACGCACCAGAGGCGGAGATAGGGGGAACAGGCAACGGTCTCGGCTATTTTATAGCAATGAGCGCTGGTATATTTACAAATTGCAGGAGGGGCAAAATAGCTAAAAGTCTTATATTATCAGCAATTTATTCCCCTCCTGGGAGGGGGAGGGGCGAGGGGTGGGTTGCCTGTTGCCAGATGAGCTGTTGCCTGCGCACAGCACTATATGTGAAGAAAAGGAACAAGACCATGCTATTAGAACTAAAGCGATCGCCCTGTACCCAAGACATCAGACACAATGAGCTAAACTTGCGCTCTATAGCGGGCAGATATCAAACTTCTCCAGCACCAAATCAGCAGTTTCTAACGCGCCTTCTACCCAACCCTGGGAATTTGAATAGGCTTCGCCGCAGATGTAGAGAGGGCAATCGTCCAAAGGTTTGACGATCTTAGGGATAACTTCCGAACTTTGGACACCAATGTTCCAACTATTCCAACCCCCGCCAAACGGATCGTCGCCCCAGTCGCGAAATGCCGCGTTCTGAACTTCTGGCGTGTAGCTGAGATCGTGGATTTTCGCGAGTTGGCGTGCAACTTCTGCAACCATCGGTTTCGGCGCTTGGTATTGAAACCACGGATTACATTGCCGTTCTTCCTCGTTGCATTCCCCCTGAAATGGATTGATAATTTCTGCGACTTCCAAACCCTTTTTCCATGCCTGACGTCGCTGCGGGCGCAGACCATCCCAAAAACCCACATTTGTGCCATCATCGTAGCTAGCCATCAGCATAGATGGGCCTTCTGTTGCGGGTGTGCCATCGTCTTTCGGCCAGTAGTAGGTCTGTCGCACTGGCAGATCGGTCACGGTTCGTCCGGACTCAACGGGTACGAAATTCCCTTCAGCATCTGTATAGCCAGCAGCACGCCACCAAGGGGAAGTATAAGTTGTGAATAACTTGAAAAGAGGACGCGGCGTAACGCTGGAAATAAGGGACTGAATTTTGTCTCCCCGAAGCATTGGGCTGTTGGGGGCTAAAAGATCTAAGGAGCGACGGGGCATGGCGAGAATCAATGACTCGGCAGCGATCGTTTCCCCTTTAACTGACAACAGGAACTGGTCGCCAATCCGTTCAAAACCATCCACCTTGCTCCAGAGGCGAATTTCACCTCCAATATCCTTAAAAAGCATCGCTACAGACTCCGGCACTTGCTGAAATCCCTTTTTAAAGCCCTTGTATTCTGGGCTAATACCAAAATCGGAGAGATACCAAGGAATGGCATCTGCTGCGTTCCAGTTCGTCAGAGTAGAATTGTAGCCACCGGCATCGACACTGAGTTCGTAAGCCTCCCCAGTGATGATGCGCGCCAGCACGTTCCAGAAACCCTGCTCGTAAAGTGGCCTTCCAGCAAATTTCGCCTCCCGTGCCATGTCTCGGCGCTGTTCTTCACTGAGATCGACGCTGGTAATACCGGGAACAATTTGCTCGATTGCATTGACGATAATACCGCCAAGTTTTATGCCCCGTTCCACAAAGGAAAGGTTATAGGGCACCTTATCCGGTTGGTCGGTAAAATAGGAGAGTCGCAGGTAGAAGCCCCGCAAATAGGCAATATTTTGCGGCTCGTCAACTGGAAAGTCGTAGAGTTCTATCTTCTTGTTGGCAGCTAGTTGCCTGTTTAGTTTCTTAATGAGAGCCACAATCCGGTATTGCGTATTTTCGAGAATGCGCATTCCACCCAGCTCTGCAACCATATTATTAATACCGGGCGGTTTGACTGAAAGCAGTCGCCCGCCAATATGGTTGCTGCCCTCGAAGACAACTATCTTTTTATCGGGGAACTTTTGCTTGAGCCGCCAAGCACAATATACTCCCGATACTCCACCGCCTACGATAGCGATATCAATGTTTTCATTTCCATTAGTCATGTTTTTCTATCCTCCTTGGAGCGATCATCGCTGCATTTATATTGGTTGACAGGTTATTTAACTCCCCCGGCGGGAAGTCCCGCGCTCTCCCGGAGGGGAGCGCCGTATGGGAAAGCCGGGCGCTATCTGTGTTGTTCATCGGGGATTCTCTCTTTGTAGTATACATATTATATTGTAGCATATGTATTGATAGCTATTGACAATTACAAATAAATAGATTTTAATTGTTCTAAACACAGGGGGAGGACATCACCTCTGTATAAACAGCAGTCAGCTTTTTTTTCTGACTGAAGAATCCCGCGTTCGTCATGTCGCGTTAGCGGAACGTCGGGAGTATGTCAAGAAAGATAAGGCAGGTACGCAGCCGTTCCCAGAAATCTACAAAAATCTAATAAAATCTATGATTATCTGATTTTTGTCTTATTTCTGTTCCCTATTGCTGGTAACGTCGGCGTTATCCAGTCTACAGGCTGTCACGGTCGTTTGCTTTTGCTTTTGCTTTTGCTTCGCAAAGCTGGCGCAACGCAAAGCTGGCGCAACGCAAAACTGGCGTAACGCAACGCTGACGCGGAACGCGGAGCGTAGCTCTCACTGACCGCCATAGCTAAATTTAATTTTGATCGAATCTCTCTAATCCTTTTTTGATCGAAATGGGATTAGCCCGATGGATTGGGGTAAAGCTGCTTGGCCACATGAAACCCCACCAAATAAGCCGTCATCTGAGGACTAATGCGGGGCAGAGGGACGGCAGATAGATCTGCCACGTGTACGTTGCTAGAGCCATTTACCTTGGCGGTTTTGGCACCATCGCCTTCCCCCAAATCCAGAGCCCCACCGAACAAGCAACCTCCTGCCATGTGCTGTTCCGAAAGCAAAAACCTCTTGCTGTAGGTTTCCACATAGCGATCAACCTGTTCCTCGGTAAAAGGAATTTTGGTTAAGCACCGGAAGACGCACTGTATAATTTCCGGTGGCTTGCTGCCCAATTGTTCCATCAAGGACAACTGCTGGGCAATGACGGTTTTAGCTACGGTTTTGTCTTGGTTGAAGCGACGGATTCCAATGTTCTCGTCTTCAAAGAAGCCCAAAGTGATGCGAGAATCCTCCTCCTCATATTGTCCGGTTTGAGCCGGGTTGTATTTAACGATCGCCGTAATAAACTCGATGGTTTCGGGAGTCCAAGGTCTGCCATTTAGTAGGTCTATTGTCCCCACACACAGATTGATGACAAAGTTGATAATAGAAATCAAAATCCGCACCGTATTTTTGGCGATCGTAAATAGCCAAGGAGTACGCAGCAGGACGCGCTTGATACAATTAGGTAACAAAAAAGCTAGATAAAGATGAGAGATAATATACCAGAGCTTCTCAAAATTCCCCGTAAAGAAGTCAAAGCAACAAACTGTCGCCGTTCCGGGATCTCTCTCTCCTGGCTGCCAAACCGTGGTAGCAAAGACTGGCCCGTAAACATCCTTGGGGGAAACGTTCAGGTCTTTGTTAGGTAGTTGACATCCTCCCGACGCTGCTCTGACGAGACAGCGCGGGATTCCCTAACATCGCTGTTAAGGGCTTTCTGCTTCATAGCACCTGCCTTCTGAGAGTAAATCTCAGAAGGTCTTACAGTCGCTCCACAGACTGATACTGCTAGTCCAGCAGCCAAAATGTTTATACTTGCGTTTATGTCCCTGTCATGGTGACAACCACATTCAGGACAATCCCATTCTCTAATATTCAGAGGTAATTTTTCTACTATATGACCACAGTTAGAGCAACACTTAGAACTAGGGAAATACCTATCAATTTTTATGAGTTCCCGTCCATACCACTCAGCTTTGTATTCTAATTGCCTGACTATTTCTCCCCAGTTAGCATCACTAATAGCCCTAGCTAACTTGTGGTTCTTGACCATGTTTCTTACGGCTAAATCCTCCACTACTATCGTTTGGTTTTCTTTGATTAGTTGAGTTGTCAGCTTGTGGGTATAGTCAAGTCTTGAATCTTTAATCTTAGCGTGTATCTTAGCTACTTTCAGTCTGGCTTTCTGATAATTATTAGACTTTTTGTCGGGTTTTCTATCCAGAGACTTCTGGGCTAACCTTAGTTTTTTATGTAACTTCTGAAGATTCTTTGGGTTGGCAACTTTTTCTCCATCACTTGTTGTTAGTAAACTGGTTATTCCTAAGTCAATCCCCACTTGGAGAGTTAGTCGGCTTCAGCCTCAAATCCCTGAGATCATTAACTCTCAGAGATACAGACCATCTACCACTTGGTTCAAGTCTAACAGTAATTGTACTAGGCGCACAGTTTTGGGGTAGTTGCCTACTCCACTTGATAGGTAATGGTTCTGCACCCGATCGCTAAATATACTTGACCATCTTTCCACTTAAATGCTGCCTTTGTAAATTCTGCACTACCACCCAGCGCGCTTTTTCTTGAAGTTGGGATATTTAGTTCGGCCACTAAAAAAGTTGGTGTTTGCGCAGCATTCCGCAGGAAAAGCACTCTGTAGATGTCTTAAACTTTGCTGTAATGGGACACTGCTCACTCTGTCAAGAAAATCTAAATCTTCTTGTTTTTTCCAGGAGGTAAGCATAGCTGAAGTTTGCTTGTAGCTCACTCGTTGCTTTTGCTCATACCAAGCTTGAGTTCTAGCAGCTAAAGCTTTGTTGTAGACTAAACGTACACAACCCAAAGTTCTCCTCAGCAGACCTTCCTGCTCCGGAGTTGGGTAAAACCTAAATTTGTACGCTTTTTCAACCATCTACTGCTTAATTTTCAACATTTACATTTTAGCAAATTATTTGTAAAACCGCAACATTGATTGACATTCATCCCGACGCTCCCCTGCAGGAGAGCGCGGGTCTTCTGTCAACATTTTGATAAATGCCCAGGGGTAGAACAATATGGTCGCTGACTTGCTGGCTGATCGCTTCATTCTGTAAGATTTCGCGATGGGGCATTAAAAGGCGGGGACTAGCTGCTCCGGCACAGAGGATAACTTTACCTTCGCTAGTGAGGGTAAAGCTATCGGTCTCGTCGCTATCGAGATATCTCGCCCGCACTGCGACGCATTTGGCTTTAGAACCGTCAGCTTGGGGAGAAGCGACGGCTTCAAATTCCAGAGATTCCACCGAGCAACGGGTCTTCAGTTCTAGACGGGAATCGTCCCAATTGATGATCGAGACCCCGCTATGGGTGCGCTGGCCGAAGGAGTTAAACTGGGTGGGAAACTGGTAGAGCTGTTTGGCTTGGCGATCGCTATAGTTTTGGTAGTCCTGATAGCTGGGAATATTCTCAATGCGGTGGTCGGGGTTGGGGGCTTGAAAGCCCACTGCTTCGCCAGCTTCGAGAATGTGCTGGGTAATTGGGGTTTCGTTAATGGTGGGGTTAGGGCGCTGAAATTTGGCGTTTAGCTCGGCTTTGAGGTCGTTCCAGTAGGATTCATGATGGCCGAGATGCTCCGTCAGCCAGCTCGACGACTCGTGAATCATGGTGTAATTAATAGAGCTTCCGTTCTACTAAACTTACCCAAACTTACCCATACATGGTTGCATGAGCTTTGGAGCTAGCTTCCTGTTTTGCTGACGCAATGCTGCGCAAACGCAGAAGACCACTGACCACAGTCTGTAACTTATCTTCTCCACAGGCTTCAATTCGCTTGGGACTCAAGCTACTGATACACATAGTTTTTCAAGTTTTACTTCAGCTACTAAACGCTTATGCAGGGTAATTGCGCTGGGGCGTTTTTTAGTTTCTTCGTACTCTTTTATACAAGTTGCTAACCCCCAGTTATAAGCATGACGGGCTACACCTGCGTGTTTGGCAAGTATTGTTTTTTGCTGATTGTTAACTTTTCATTTGGTCTTAATTGATTGCATTTGAACACGCACACCATGAAAAAAAGTATTTGATAATTTAGAATACTATAATATACCATAGCAGATAATCAGCAGGTTTTCAAGATTTATCAAGATTTTTCCAACTTTGTCCAATTATTCGGCTTCAGTAGTTAGCCCCCACCCATCGTACAAGCCCAACCGGAAACAATTGGTTTCCCGTCGGGAGTGAGGGCATTATGCAGTTTAAAGATATTACCCTCAGCGTAAGATTTAGTCCAGTTAATTTGGTGAGTAATGTCGCTGGTGTTAAAGAAGTTATCTCCTCTTTCTAAGACCAGCACTCGGGCTTTGTCCTCTGCCCAAGCTAAGTAATGGCTCAAGAAAGCGCAGGCACCGTTACCAGAACCAATAATAATTAAATCGTAGGCTCGATCGGATTTTTCTGAAGTCATGGCGTTCTCTGCTTGGGATTTATTCGCGATCGCGGATTCTCAATAAAATTGCGCAGCGTCTCTGTTGCAGAGAATCATTCCGATCACTACTGATGAATGTTTGGTTTTTACGAATAAAAGCAAAGGCGATTTACATTGAGGAATGCGATCGCCGTTGGTGAATATTAGTCTAGAGTATGGACTTCCGCATTATTCGAGAGGTCTAATATTCTTCCACCTTACGGTTAGTGGCAAGGCAAAGGTTCTGCCTTCAACATTACGGACTTCGCCTGGTATTGACGTTTCTGGGTTAAACTTGTATCTTGACGTTATGGTAGGCTCTAATTCTCCTGACACTTGTGTAAATCCATTTTCCAGTTCGTAGTTAACTGTGGGTGGCGGAAATATCTGTGGAATCGGTCCCCCAGCAAATTTGATCTCGACCGTTTGCAATTGATATCCTGGCAAAGGGATATAGGTACTTTCGCCGGGGTTGAGGGTTTCAAAACACCAAGGGTTAGCGGACTTATCGCATACTTGTGCGTTTGCCTTCGAGACGTTCGTGATCAATACTGCTGTCGTTACAATGAGCAAACAGGCTAGGATTTTCAGCGCTTTTTTCATTTAATCTCCATTGTGACTTCTATGGCAAAGTTTTTACGAGGGATGACATAAATACCCACATCGCAAAATGTGTATTATTTGCTTGTGGGATAGCATATCATTTCCGCGTTATTTTTGCTTTTGTATTTATACATCATATTATACTACAACTTATTCTGCTTCATGAAATTGACATAAAACGTCATATAGTGACATTTTAACTCCCCCGGCGGGAAGTCCCGCGCTCTCCCGGAGGGGAGCGCCGTATGGGAAAGCCGGGCGTTATCTGTGTTGTTCATCGGGGATTTTCTCTTTGTAGCATACATTTTATATTGTAGTATATACATTGATAGCTATTGACAATTACAAATAAATAGATTTTAATTGTTCTAAACACAGGGGGAGGACATCACCTCTGTATAAACAGCAGTCAGCTTTTTTTTCTGACTGAAGAATCCCGCGTTCGTCATCGTCATGTCGCGTAAGCGCAACGTCGGGAGTATGTCAATATTTACTTCCTGCTTCTTGTGAGGCCGTCGGCGGTTACTCATCCACAGGTATTGACGGTCAAGCTGACCGCATGTCTTGAGTGCGTCTTACATTCTGAGGAAACCTCAGAATTACGCACTCGCTTTCTTAAATTAATTGAGGCATTCAAGTCTCGGTCAATTGATATACCGCATTCTGGGCAGTCATAAGTTCTGATGTTCAGTAGTTAAAAGCGCAATATTTGTGTTCCTACAGTGAGTCCGTCGTGTCAGTAGTGCAAGCATCTTGCTTGTAAACTCACCCGCCGGATTTTATCTTATGATTTAGGTCAAGAAATCCTCGCAATAGCCAGAGGAAGTTCGCTGTTTGTCAAACTCGTTCTTTCCTGACGTCGCTGCCAAAAAGGAGAAGTAGGCCATCGTTGTTCCATTTGATAGAAGTAATTGCGCTGAGTCAAATAATTATCAAACCGAGAGCTAATCAGAGATTCATACTCCTCCAAACCCCTACTATCCCCATGCAAATAGGAAGCAATAGCCTTCCCTGCCTTCAGACTGTCCCAGAGCGCCTTATAAATACCCTGGGAGGAAATCGGATCGAAAGCCGAAGCCGCATCTCCTACAGCCAGCCAGCCATTTCCGGTAGTTCGGTCTAATCGGAATGAAGGCGCAGTGCAAGCCATTATCTTTGGTACTTTTGCCTGCGGTGTCGAAGAGACAGAAAAGCTGTCGATCGCAGAACAATCGACTAATTCTTTTGAGACGTGCTTGGTTTCTTTCAGGTAGGCCAGCCAGTTCTCTATCCGGTGCAGTCCAGTCTCTCTGATAATTGACGGTTCGCTAGCTACTACCGTTGCTAACCTATTGTTAGGAAGCTTGGCTACATACCACCACCCATATTCTACTGCCTCTAACAGGGTTAGTTTAGAAAAATGAGAGGAAGGAGGAAGGTCGAAAAAAGCGATCGCGCAAATCAGTTGGTCTAGAAAAAGCTTTCTTGCTCCAAAACTTTTGGCAAAACTGCCTCGCGCTCCCGTTGCATCTACTAAAAAACTCGTTGTGACTGTTTCCGTTTGTTTGTCCTCTCCCACAAGCTGCAATTGGAAGCCTTCGGAAGGGATGCGATCGCAACTCTGAACTTTCGTCCCGCAATGCAGTTCTACCCCTTTTTCCATGGCTTTCTGGGCTAGAAAAGCATTAAAGCGCCTCCGATCCAAGTGCCAGCCATTTCCATAAGGATTAAACAAAAAGTCATTGTAGCCCAGTTCGTCATTTCCCCAGGAAGAGCAACTACCAAAACAAGTCTCGTGCTTCTCCTGGAGAAAATCCTCCAATATTCCCAGTTCATCCAGAAGGATACGGGTATCTGGCGGAATGCTCTCGCCGATGCGAATAGTTTCATAGCGACCCGACTCTACCACCAGGATTTTGGAAATTCCTTGCTGTTTGAGAGCCAGAGCCGTGGCGGAACCCGCAGGTCCTCCACCGATAATGGCAACATCATATTCCATAGAAAGTTTCATCCTCTATTTCAGTCTTTTGAGAGGTGAAAAGACTTAATTCGATAAATTGTCAGAAAAAAAATGCCCTGAGGTGCTGGCTGAATCAGCCGTTCTTCATAGTGATATCAGGGCTTGCTTTCTTGAGAGAAATATTTCCTCAGATGCACTTATATAGCGCTGTGCGCAGGCAACAGGCAACAGCTCATTTGGCAACAGGGAACCCACCCCTAACCCCTCCCAGGAGGGGAAAACTGATAATATAAGATTTTAGCTATTTGGCCTCTCCTGCAATTTGTAAATATACCAGCGCTCATTGCTATATCATGTCCGGATGATTAACCGTAATAAAAAAGATCTCTGCGTAGGTTGGGTAGAGCGCTAGCGAAACCCAACAAAGCGCGGTAGTATTTTGGGTTTATCCTACGGATAAGCTGGCCCTAACGTGCCTCAACCCAACCTACGGGGGATAAAATTTTTATTATGGGTATTTAACCGGATATGATATTACTACTGTTTGACAAGGGTAGCGACATCAACGTGAGGCCACACAATCAATTTGTCAGGATCTTTAGAGGTAAAGTCCTTGATAAAATCAAGATCTGTTGTTTGAGAATATTGCAATTGCAAGAAGTTATTTCCTGCTTTATCCTCAACCTCTTCGATCCAGAAGGTTGATTTAAAGGATGTGGCATCCGCATTTTTCTTAATGAATGGGATATTAGATATTCCGCCTTCATTTTCTGTGGATACATCCAAAATCACCGTATTCACAAGCTTCTGTTTGTCGATCACATCTTGAAGCATTTGGTTGGGATTAGATGGAACGAACGGTGGAACACCTTCAGCTGTGAAATAAGGATCTGCGTATCCTAATCCTAAAACTGGTTTGTCGAGTATAGGCAAGCCCTTAGTGGATGGAATTTTGAAATTTCCATCTATATCGGAAGTCTTTCCTATTGCTAATAGGGAGTCTCCGTGAGGAATTGATGAGAGTCGAGACACAATGTTTTGTTCTTTATCCAACAACAACCACATCCCATTTTCTATATGAAGCGGTTGAAACGTCTTAGCATCACTGACCACTTGCTGGTAATGCAAACCTACGACAAATGTATCGATCGGAAATCCCCGGTTAGGAACAGGCGCACCTATAGGAGTGAAAGTCAATGTCTCCACGTAGGGCATAATTTCTATGCAAAAGTCCTCACGCGGAGGGCTGGCAGATTTTCCCGGACATCCAACAGTATTACGAGGACTATTGCTGTTAATGGGAACGGCAATCATATTCCATCCCTTTCCTACCCACGTACCTGGTAAGTCGTTCAGGGGTCCTAAATCTTCTACAGTATTTTCTGTCTCCTGTGAGAGACGAAGGAAATTAAGCGGTAGCTTTTGAGAAGGAGACTCAAGAGAATCAATGATCGATTCCTTGATAGACTCTGCTGATGGCTGTTCTTCAGCCATTGCCGTTAATGGGTTACCAATCAAAATGGTAACTAGGATTAAAAAAGACAAAAGAATTTTTTTCATTTAATTCACCTTTTGGTTGTGCTAAACAAAGTAGCTATGATACCAATTTGAAAAAAGAATGTTACGAATAATAAGCACCACAAAAAGACTTTCAGACAAAGTCTGTTTCACGAAAAAAATGATTTAAAACATCAAAAATGGTATTAAATTTATCCATTATGCATTCTAAATTCTAAATTTTAAATTAGAATAAATACCCTAACTATTTGTAGCAAACATTTATCAATTTGGTATGACACCCGTCCTCCTAATTAATCACCAGTGGAGTTGGAGAACAAATTCTTACCTAGTTGGAAACGATTTATACCCGGTGGGGAACGATTTCCGAATTTCATTAGTACCTCCTCGCTTTTTGGGTTAATGTATCTTTGAAAAACTTGGAACTCTTGCCATTTCTAGCTATAACTATCCTTAGCGTCAATCACAACCCCTGAGGAAAACGATTTATTTTTTCGATGGGTTCGTCATACTCATTGACGGTAGCAAGAGGATCTGCACCAGCCAACTCTATTGTTTCATCTGCTTCAGGTGCATCTAAATCCCGTACTTCAACTTGCATTTTTGCTGGGAAACCTGAAACATCTGCATCTGTGGGACCGTCAAAAACCTCAACAATCCCCATGCGATCGAAATAAGCAATCATATTATTGATCTGTGATTCATAGTTCCCGTCACCTAAAGTTCTAAACCAGTTAGAGCGCTTGTAAAATGCCTGATGCCGTTCCTCTAGGGAGCGTTCTCGATCCATAACAATATCGTAATCAGCTCGAGATAGCACTTGATTGGGAACTCGTGCCGGCCAAAACGTAGGCAGATAAGGATCGTATTTTTTCCCGTAACCCGCATAGTATGCAAATTTGCAACTAGCAGTATCCGTTTGCCAAGGAACCGCCATCCAGCGCGTGATGTCCCCAGGACTTTGTGCGTACAGAGGTCCGACTTCCGACAAACAAACTACTGGAGTCAGTTGCGAGCCATAATCTATCGGTTTTTCGCTCTCTGGACGATGCCGAATCCGGTACGGAGACATATACATAGTTGCATGACGCATCGGCCAAGTCATTTCACAACCGGGGTGGAAAGCATCCGCCAGACAAAAATCCAAAGCTGCGCGATCGAGCATTGCTGGCTGCTCGTTTAGAGGTACCTCTTGGATGGAAGCGGGAGGAGTGGCAGTGGGATTGCAATCGTTAAAATCACCATCTGCCCAACGCTGTAGCATATTTAATTGCGTATCGGTCAACTTGGCGTTTTGACGTGGTGTATTCGCTGGAGGTACATTCATTGCATCCCCATACAGCCAAGGCCAAGGTTGGGGTGCTTTGCCGTCCCGTTGATATTCGCGAAACATATTAGCCAGTTGCTGGCGTAGCTCTTTTTGCAAGTCGGATTGACTTGCTAGAGTTTCGATCCATTTTGAGTCTTGAAAATAATAGGGACTCTCCCAACCAAATTGAGCTGCAAAGCCTTTATTCACCCACTCCAGATTACTCATGCGCAGGAAAATGGGGAGGATATCTTGAGTGAAAGAAATAGTTTTTGGTAATGGCATTCTGCCTGCCTGAATATAGACATCTGTCATCAAATCGTACATCGTCCGCACTGATTTTTGCATCGGTCCATAGTTAGGCGGAGCCACGACAACCCAGGCAGGATCGACAGGAATCGACTGACCGTCTATTGTAACTGTTGCAGTTATCGGTCCATCACTGGTATCATCATACCAACCATTATTATTAGCAAAGGTTTTAGCTGGGGTACCATCCTTTGATTCCGACTTGCCACGTCCTCCTAATACTACTAATCGACCGCATTCATCAGTTCTGAGCTCGCCGAGGTAAACTTGCTTATTGAAGAATTTTCCTTTATCAAAGAAATAATTGCAGCCTTGTGTATTTGCTCCAGAAATAGAGATGCGACCTGGGTCAATAACTAACAGTTGTCGAGCTGGCCCTTTAACCTCAGCATTTCGCCGCAGACTTGGGGGTGCTTTTATAGCTTCAGGGATGTCTAGAGCTAGTTGAAACTCATACCAAGCTGCTTTTTGGTTGACAAGATGAGCAGACCAAGTTATTTCTGCATTTTCTGTTGTCAGTTCCCGAACTACTTTTCCGGCAGCATTGTAACCATAGATGCGAAAACGTGCGGCTTCACGCTTTAAGGCTCCGGTGCTGTCGCGGTAAAATCCTGGTTTTTGGGCTGGTGGGTTGGTAACTTCTGGGGCAAAATAATATTCGTTTTCGCTGTTACCAACGCGGGCAATGCCAATACCAGGGTGAATGGCCGCCCGGACAATGGTGCTGTCATTACTGTTTTCTGTCATATAAACTATCTCAAAGATGTGAAAATAGGAAACCGAGATTCGAGCTATATCATCCATGTATAATAACTCTTACTCGAGTAGCAGATGAGATTTATAGCACCTGCTACTCAAGGCTAATTCTATCCTTGTTTTTGAGAGGCAGAATTAATGCCAAAGAACTGGATAATATCATGTTCGGATAATCAGTTATAAAAAAACTTTATCCCCTTTAACCCTTTCTTCCCTCCTGCCTCCCCCTCCTGGGAGGGGTTAGGGGTGGGTTGCCTTCTGCCTTCCTTCGTCCAAAGTGTAAGTATTCAACCGAACATGATATAATAGGGAATGACCAGACTAAGAAAAAAACCTAAGCTCCTTATCAAAAAGGTCAATTTGGTTTGGCTTTGCTAAACAGGTAGCTGAAGTCTGCCTTCTTACCGTTTAGAAGTGCACCAAGTGCATGGCACTTAATGCAGGATGAAGCATACTCTATGTTGCCATTAGGTAGATTATCTCCCTGGATATAAGTTTCCATAGTGATATTGGCTAGAATTTCTGGAGTGGGAGAACCAGTTTTAACGCAATAGTTAGGATCGCCCCCAAAACAAGGATCACCCGATTCGGGAGCCGTTGGCCACTGAGTGCTGATTAGCTCGTAGTTTTCCCACGGCGTATCCTTAACGAGTTCATGCCAGCGATCGTTCACCTTTTTAGGAAGTATTTTGTCTCCGCCGTAATGTGGATCGAGATACCGCGTTATTTGGTTTGGCGTGGTAACTGGGATTGGAATATCCCGTGGATTGGTATTCTTTGTGCATTCTTTACCACTGCCACAATCCTTATTGAAGTAACTATAGGTAGTACCTGTGACCACCTGTGGTTGTTTACCCTTCTCCTGAATGGGAGCGTTATTCTTATGCTCAAAGGTGGACCAGACCCATTGGGGATTATCTTTTACCTTATGAGCGATATGAAACCCAACTAAACCTACAGTGCGATCGCAGATTCCGTCACTTGAGCCCTTGCAGGTCATGTATTGGCCGTTGGGATCTGGATAGCCGTTCTCAGGATTAATCTTAGTATCCTGGATGGTAGCTACAGTCCAGAAATAGTCGTCTTTATTGTCAGCTTGGGAGATAATCTTCCACGCGGCCTTTAACTCGATCGGACCCACCGGACCGTCATCTTTCCCTTCTGGCATATCAATCTTATGCTTGTATTTCTTCTGCTCGCTTCCATCGTAGAGGTCATTCTTGACGATGAAGTCGAATTCATCTCGGTTGACCAGAATTTCGTAACGGGTGAGTTGACCATTTTGGTCGGTGAGCCACGCATTGGGTAATGCCTCTACTTGACCGTCCAGAAAACCACCAGATTTAGAGGTCGCATACAGATTTTCTCCTCCTGCCAGAGGTGTATTCCAACAGTTAGCTTTGCCACCTGGGCAGGGATTGGGGTTGTCGTTTTGTGGGAAAACAGCATCCGAATTTTTATAGGTCTGCCACACCACTAAGCCTCGCTTTCCCACTTTACCAAAATCAATGTTCGTATCCGGTTCGCCGTTAACACCCTCCTTGGCAGCCCAGCTCAAACCTACCAAGCTTTGCCAAGAAAAGCAGTCGAAGTCTGTCTGGCGACTACCAGGATGTTCTTCGTTTACTTCGTGAGGAATACTTGAGCTGAGAGTTGCGCTGGGACAGACTTGAGCGTCGGCAGAGGCTGGCTGGCTAAAAGGCAACCACAGCAACGCCACGATCGCTAATATGGGTACAAATCGAAATACTTTCACAAAATTTATCCTCCTAGATTATCTAGCATTAACAAACTAACTATGTCTAAAAATGCTCTCTATGGTAGAAATTCACCACCATAGAGATGGAATTAGAAAGGCAACAGCTTACCTAGCTTGATTTTTCGGGATAGCCATTGTCCATCCACTTCTTGTAGAGATCGAGCATGTCTTGAGTCCAGTATGGTGATGGAGGCTCTGGCATTCTTTCGGGCTGAAATTTAACGCCATCAAAATCCTCGCCAAGAACCTTCACATAGATGTGCTTTCCATTGTTCTTGACATCTTCGTATTTCCCCAAGTTCAGTTTGCCTTGACTAACTGTGAGCATGTGGTTGATATCGATAGCATTGAAGAAACTGCTGATAGGGTACTCCCAAGTGGGATTTGTAATCTCTTCAAACATAATAATTCCTCCTTTGTAGGTTTGATTTTACGTCGAACTTAATTAGCGTTTTTAGAGAGGTTCTCGCTCCTCTAGGCTGATGCCGCCGGGAGTATGTCAATGCAGGCATTCATCGTATAAACACTCATCGACAAAAACTCTATCTCTAGGTTGAATATGCTTGCTTTTTCAGCAAGCCCTAGTTGGACTTCAGCCGAGGAAAGACTAGCAAAACTGACTTATATCATGTCCGGTTGAATACTTACACTTTGGAGGTCCGAAGGCAGGAGGCAACCCACCCCTAACCCCTCCCAGGAGGGGAAGGCAGAAGGGAAGAAAAGGTTAGAAGGGAAAAAGGTTTTTATCACTGATTATCCGGACATGATATTACTCCCACCCTAAATTCTCAGCGAGCGTTTCATATTAATCAGATTTGGCATTGATCGGCCAGGGTTGTACCCCCGACTCATCGAGTTCTCCCGATAGTTGACTTTCCACCTCCAAATATTGCTCTCGACTGTAAGTTCCCGTATCGATCGCGTTTCCCTGCATCACCACACCGATGCGATGCCAGTTTGCTAATATATCAAGTCTGTTTTGATACCGACCCTGATTCTGGGGATTGCTAGACTCAGTACCCGTTCCTCGAACCGCATAAAACTGGGAACCCAGTTCTCCGTTTGTGACATCTTGTGCCACATAAACAGCTACCGGACGCTGGGCAGGCCAGGACCAGTAAAGAGTGCTGCTCTTGCGAGGAGTGGAGGGATTGGGAGCCGTTTCGTGGGTGGCACAGGAATTGTAGTCAGTATGCCAAGGAATCGCCAAGAATTTTGAAGTATCCCCTGGTTCGAGACCGTCGCACGAACCCTTATGGAGAGGAACATATCCTTCTGTGAGGAACGGTTCGTTAAGTTGGGCTGTGTTATAATCCAGCGGTTTGTGCTTAATGCGGAACGGACCAGAACCCGATGTTTCCCAATCTTGGATATAAATGTCAGGTTGCCGGACAATGAAGGTCATATCAATACCCGGACTGAACCGTCCGCCAAGACAGTTCACAAGTGTGGCCTTGTCTAAGTATTCTCCAGCACCGAGTTTTGGTCCCAATCCCGGATTAAATTTTTCATCATTCCACTGGGTGAGAAAGAAATACTGCGTGAACGTTGGCGAAAGGAAAGGCTGACCTTGATCTCCTAGATGGAAAGGCATCAGGGGAGCTCCTACAGACGCTTCTGTAGGATTGTTTGGGTTGCGGATATAGGCCAATCCAGTCAGAATCGTCTCGGCAGGTCGATCAGTTGACTGAATTTCTTCTACAGTTTTATGAGCTTGAATAGCTCCACGGGGTAGATTGGCAACCCATCGTTGAAGTCCTGCAGCTTGGAAGAAGGGAGACAAATCCCGGTCAAAGTAGGGAATATAATTGTAGTTATATCCCCGATCTGGCTGAAATATAGCTGGACAAAGACGAAGTTCGCGCACCCAACTGTCATAAATGTCTTCCCAAAGAGAAACTACGTTCAAGATTTGGGGAGCATAGGCCGGATCGGTGGAAACAATCCAGGCACCATGCACTTCTTGGGTCGTTCCGTCATCAAAAACCAGAACGGCACAAACTGGTCCGTCGGCGGTGTCGTCAAACCACCCGTCATTATCGACATCATCATTTAGGGGATAGGGAGTATCGTCATCTTGATACCACGCCGATGCCCGTCCGTAGGCCCCCAATACCAGCAGATGTCCCTGGCTGTCTGTTTCCAGTTCCCCCAAGGTATCGATGTTGCCCACTGGAGAATAGAGCTTCTCGAAGTTGTCTTCTGGGAAAGATTTAGGATAGTTTGGCAGAGGTGTTGTGTTAGTACCGGATTCCCAACAGGATGCCTGGGTACACTTATCAAACTTTACTCCTGTCTCATCTGTCCCCTTAATCGTCCGGGGACCGGGATCGATTACGAGTTTTTGCAAGCGATCGCGACTATTCAGTTTCGGACCTTCTAGCAAATTTCTCGGTGGTGGCAGACTCCCATCTTTGTAGCCGTCAATAATTGACTGGTAAGCACCCAAATTTGGGTTTTCCAGTACATAGTTGTTAGCTTTCTTGTTAGCCAGATGCACCGTCCAGATAATATCCGTCACAGTTTTGCCGTTGATATTGCTGCCGATGTTTATTTCGATTCCCTCTCCGTTAGGATAGCATTCTTGCTCCTGTTCGGGGTATTGGTAGATGCGGAAACGGGCTGCCTGCCGTTTCAATGCACCATTCTTGTCTCGCAGGTCGCTACTCGTAATGGTTTTCGATTCCGTACCTGGCTCTATCGGCAGCCCTCCCATAATCTCTGGGTTATTGGGATCGGGCCTTCCTGCCATACTTTCTGGTGCGATGTAGTATTCCTCGCTGTTTCCTACCCTAGCCATGCCAATAGCAGGGTGGACTCGATAGACAAAATCTGATTCAGACATTTTTTGCGCTCCTTAATTTATTGCACCGTTTTTCACATCGATCGAATACATAGGTATGTCCGTTCTTAAAAACCTACGATTATCTATATAAATCTATGATTTTCTCTAAATAATCTGTTCTATTCTTGCTTCTATCTGGTAACGTCGGCGTTATCCAGTCCGCAAGCTGTCACGGTCGAACTGACCGCCATAGCTAGATTTAATGCTGCATTTAAGTCTCTATCGCAACTAAAATTGCAGTGTTCGCAATTTGATTGCGCGCTCTGATAACAACAGAGATTCTTTAACAGTTCCACACCTACTGCAAGTTTTGGAACTAGGAAACCATCTATCAACAATGATTAGCTCAGAACCGTATAACTCACATTTGTACTCTAACTGTCTTCTGAACTCGTAAAAACCCATATCAGCAACTGCTGCCGCCAACTAGGGAAGAAAAGATTAGAAGGGATAAAGTTTTTTGATCACTGATTATCCGGACATGATATAATACCATTTTGAAAAAAGAATGTTACGAATAATAAGCACCATAAAAATACTTTCAGATAAAGTCTGTTTCACGAAAAAGGTAATTTAAAATATAAAAAATGGTATTAAATCTATCCATTCTGCATTTTAAATCCTAAATTCGCGCATTAGAATAAATACCCTAACTATTTGTAGCAAACATTTATCAATTTGGTATAATACCTTGCATTCAAAAGTCATGCCAACTGCTGTAACGATTACGAAAACTTGGGAATAGCACCCTTTTGCCAACAAGTAAGGATGTTGCCGCCAAGGGTAGCCATACAAGAATCGAACCTACCTGGGTCTTCGCCCCGGAATAATTTTTCCATGGCCTCCCGGAAGGCAGTGAAGTTTTTGATGAGGATTTGCTGTGCTTCATATCCTGGAGTACCGGGTTCTGGATTAGGCACGCCGCTATAGGTTATCGGACGTTGCTCTAAATCCCGAATGAAGGTAAACTTCTTGTAGTGAGACCACTCTTCGTAGAAGCCGTCAGCAGTGTTTTGATATTCGTTTTGGACGTCTACATCGCCAGCAGTTTTGCCCTCCCCTTGATCGACAATGGCTTTGATTAGGTTCATCACCTGGGAGAGACCTTGCACGCCATTTTTGGTAATCGTGGGTTGGGTAAAGTTGTTGTAGTAATATTGGAAAGCATTAACCTGGTTAATATTTCCCTTAATGTTGTCTGCTAGCTGAGTTGCCCCCACTTCGACAGCATCGTAAAACTCGCCAATGGAACCGTATTGGCTGACGTCTTCCTTGAGGTCTGGTTGGTGTCCGGTATCCCACTCTGGGTATTCGATCAAGCACATGGCATTGATGCGCTTCTCGTCTAGGGGACCTATTTCGGCACTGTAAGGGTGGTACTTTTTTGTGGGATTGGGGATATCAAGCTTAAAATTGAGGTGGGGAATGTATTTTCCCTGGTAAACAGGCGCTGAAAATGCAGGGGAAATGCCATAGGAATTGGCAACATTGCCTGCTAACTCCACATGCAACATTTCCTGGTAAACAACTGATTGGATTAGTCTGTAAGCAACGCTACTGGGATCTTTGACCGAGTACATCGCCGACATATAAAAAGGAATAGTCCATAACTCCAGATCGACAGCATATTGAAGGTGCGTTTTTAGGTGGGGAATATCCCATTTGTATCCATTTGACATATCTGACTCCTTAATTTCATTCTCAATAAGCCTGTCAATAAGCACTCATCTTTTGGGAGAGCAACAGGGTGAAAAGCTTCATATATCAAAGCTTCAGCTTGCTTGTCTCATGAGGAAAACTTCGTAAATTTTTGTCCTGTTTTTCCAAGCTCCAAAAATAAGACGTTTCCGGAGCAAAATTCTGATTTTTTCAAGAGGAAAACTTTTTTTCCCTTAAGGATTGCTTGAATCCAGAAAAACCTCAATACCATGCACGGGTTGACCGTTAGACCAATTGCCCATATCGAAGTTAAGCAAGTCAGCTCGCTCCCCATAGCGAATGACACGATCGAGGCCATACCAGATGTAACGCCAATTCAAATCATTTTCCACTCCCACGCCGTCGAGAACTGTTAGAGCCAAAAACGTATCAAAAAAGCTGGTATTCACCGTGGCTTGTTCGTGGTTGGCATACATACCTGGACAACCGCGATTGTCGGTGAAAGACAAGAACATTTTCTTTTGTTCTGTTTTAATATAAGTAAATGGTTGCTTCCATTCATCTTTAGGTACAATCCAGTCATCATTGCCATGCAAGATAGCTACAGGCATCGTTAAGGCAGCCCCAGTTACTTTAACATCCACATCATCGGTAATTTTCTTAATCAAATCCCCCAATGGCCCGGGTATATTGGCGACATTGGTATTGGGAAGCGGATCTGCCACAAGCACCTGCTGGGGTAACAGGTTCTCAGGAAGATTTTCTTGTTCTATATAATAAGCCCAACTCAAGGCAAACAACCCACCTAAAGAATGACCAAATAGATAAGTATCCACGGGAACGTTAGCCAAATTAGCTGCTTGGTAGGCGGAGCTAACGCTTTTTAGTGCATTTTTAAGCCATTTCTCTTGGGAGTCAATCAAACCATCGCCAACCACTTCGTCTGCCAGTTCGAGTACGGTTTTCCAGGCCGAATTTGGGAAAGAACAAAACCCGGTTTGAAAGTTGGGATAAAAGACATAGTAGCCTTGTTTAACTAAATGTTCCAGGTGAGAGCCATAAATTTCCGAGGCTCCTAAGTCAAAACCATGTAAATATATTACTGCTTTTGGTTGACCATTTTCTCCTAAAAACGGCGTTTCTGGCACATAAGTTTCAATGTAAGAGCCCTGATTGCATTCTCCCGCTTTTTTGACCTGGTACTTGGGGGAGGTATAAATATCGCTATAGTCTGGTTTAGTCGGGGCTTTGGGACGGAAGCTATGGGTAAGGCAACACCAAAAGTTTGTTAAATAATACTGAATGGTTGAGGTAATAACGTTTGACATGAGTAGCACCTGTTGAGTTTTAGACGACATTTTCCTCGACTTTTATCGATAACTGTGGACAAAATGTATAGGTATAACCGTCTTTTTTATGTACAACTTTTAATTTACTTACATGAACACTTTTTGCTTTTTATCCTGGCACTGTGAAATTAAAACTATTTGACTTTGACCGAGGATTAACTCTACCTACTTCCCCTGTTTCAATGTTCAACGCTAAATCTCCACTATTCCAACCTTTGATTGGTTTGAGTGGGTTATACCTGATGGGGTATCCATATTTATTTACCGCTGCTTTCTGTCTACCTCCTTGGCCTTTGCAGATAGCAACTAAAGCTTGGGTGGTCTGGAAATTTAACTGATTCACTTCTCCTACACAAGCTGCATCTATACAGTGTGATGAAGGCAGTTTCTGTTTTCTGCGGTTAAATTTTGTTTGTCCTCCACTACCTGTAGTTACTACCAAACCTGTAGTCTTTAAAGTATTGAACAATTTCCACCGACAAGAATTAACCGAGTAGTGCATCTTTTAAAGGCGATCTAGCTTGGGTTAGTATTCGCTTTAATAATTCTGGTTTTCCAGACAAGAATTCTTTGACATCTTGGTTACTCTTAAGTTGGTTGCATTTACTACAGGCAACAGTTAAGTTAGATACTCGGTCTGAACCTCCTTTTGATATGGGGTGAATATGTTCTATTTCTAGTGGTGTATTTGTTTTGCCACTTGTGGAAGCACATTGACGACCCCATTTTTCTAACAAATATTCTCTCAATTCATATCCTGCTAATTCACCCTGTTGATACTCATATCCCTTAATTTCTGGATTTTGAATCAATTGAGTATTAAAGCGAACCAGTTCCATTGAGATTGATTCTACTGGACAAAACTTAATTAATCGTTTGACCCAAGTCATAGTAGTTTCGACTCTGTGTATAGAACCCCTAACCGTATCTTCATAAATATCAAGCTTTTTTAGCCTTGAGTCAGGAGACAGCTATACTGGAGACAGGAGGTAAGAGGGAAGAGAGAAGATGTGGGGAGAGATAGTACAAAAAATTCAACACTCCTTGCTG
>NZ_JAAHHG010000108.1 GCF_010692555.1 Okeania sp. SIO3B5
GGAGTGTACCTCACTAAGGTGGAACCCGTTGTATCTGAAAACACAACTGCTGATAACTATTAGACATCTCTAGAAAAGAGGAAACAGGGAACCCACCCCTCGCCCCTCCCCCTCCCAACCCACCCCTCGCCCCTCCCAGGAGGGGAGGGGAATAATTGATAATTTCTGGGTAATAATTGATTTTATTTTTGATTTTTACCAGATGTCTATTAGATTAGATATCTCCAGAAAAGAGGAAGTAGTAGGAACTTTGTATGCAACGTCTATTTTTAAGCATATCAGCAGATCGATGTACCTTTTTTTAATGTGGTTCATTGACCTGAAAACTGCTGTAAGTTTGGGTAAGTTTAGTAGAACGGAAAATATTTTTATGGCACACTTTAGTAATTTCTTAAATAAAGAACACTTTAGCAATTTCTTAAATCAAAAAGATTCAGATTTAGCATTCGTACTGCGTTCAAATTTGCTCGGAATGGAAACTCAACTAAAAGAAGCGATCGCTAAATACACAACAGACCCCGGAGTTCAAGAATGTCAAGCATTACTAGAGGAACTTGACTCACTTTTGGAACTTTCATTAGAACCAACACCAACAAATGAGGATAAAATTCCAGAAACTAACCCTTTACCAGAAGACGATCCGTTTGAACCAATATCATCCCTGTCTGAGAATGAAATGGATTCACTTTTGAAACCTTCATTAGAAGCAATACCAAAAAATGAGGAGAAAATTCCAGAAACTAATTCTTCACTAGAAAAAGATTCTTCGTTCGACGATGCGTTTGAACCAATATCATCTCAGTCTGAGAATAAATTTGATTCATTTTTGGAACCTTCATTAGAAGCAATACCAAAAAATGAGGAGAAAATTCCAGAAACTAATTCCTCGCTAGAAGACCATTTCTTTGAACCCATACCATCACCTTCTGGGAATGAACTAAAACTAATTCGCCTCCAGGAACTTTTGCTTGCTGAAAACAAATTATCAGAGTATGTCGGTTCAGTTGAGTTAAATAGCAATAATGATTCTGATTTGTGGCAGGAAGTACAATGTCTGCTACTACGACTTCCAGAACCAGAGGCAAATAGGTGGCGAAAGATAGCTCTGAAATTAGCTTTGGAGGTAGGAGGTGAGAAAGATGAGCGATCGCTCACCCTGGTACCTTTTACCAAAGATGAAATAGTGTATCCCGGTCTCACAGGAAAATTAGAAGCTAAAGGTTTATGCTTATCAACTCAGGAAAAATTAGACCCACGACTGACGCAGACAAATTTACCAGAGGAACTGTTGTTCCTGGCAAAAGTTATTTCTTTATATCTTAAATTTATTGAACTCGACCCCCAAATACATCATGCTTTCAAGACAGTCGATCGCTTTGGTGTGAGGCGTTTGAGTTTAGACTCAGAGCAAAAATCTAAGTATATTAATGCTTTGATTGACCGTTTCCAGTGGGCAGTAACAACAGAAGAGAGTGGCGATATCTTGAAAATTCTGCAAGCTAGAATAGACCTGGATGAAGCAATACATTCTTTAGTGTATATACCACCAGTCCCTCGTGACTCTTGGTGGGGCAAATTGCAAAAGGAATGCCGGGATACACTAAAAGAGCCTGCTCGAAAAGCTGGTAATCAAGTCAAAATTCGTCCTTTATGGGGGTCTTATGCTGATATAAGAAGTCGTTCCAAGTATGATTTAGAAGTTGATAGTGGGGGGACTCCAGGGGAAGTTTTAGCTTGTTTGCGAGTTTATGCAGAAATTCAAGGGGAAGTATTGCCAGGTAGAGTTTTATTTAGAGGTCAGAGGTAGTACAACGCTCCAGAATTGACATTCTCCTGACGCTGCTCTACCCTCCACGGCGGGGTTAGGGGTGGGTTGTCTCCAGTATAGCTGTCCCCTACCCTTACCCTTCACGAAGTCAGAACTCAGAACTCATATCATGTTCGGTTGAATAATTAGACTTTGGTGGAAGGAAGGCAGCGGGAGCTGGAGGCAGGAGGCAGAAGGTTTTCTTCTATTGTCAACTTAATTTTATACACGCTCCGATGCTGCCGGACATGATATCAGAACTCAGAAGTTAACCCACCCCTCGCCCCTCCCCCTCCCAGGAGGCAGGGCTGTTTCATTCTCGATAGACACGGGGACACACCAGACACACCAGACACGGGGATGAAGGCTTTTAAGCGACGTTGAACCAAATATTCTCTTAGAGCCTAAAGACGCGTACTTTGCTGAAAAATCGGCAAATTTTGGCAAATTTCACTGTTCCACTATCCCCTCATCTTCCGTTCTCCTTAAATCGTTAATCTACAATACTTTGAAACAGCCCTGCTCCCAGGAGGGGAAGTAGGGGATTTGAGCAACTCTCCAAAAATATTGCGCCTTAAAAGGCGGGGTTTTATACCAATTTGATAAATGTTTGCTACAAATAGTTAGGCTATTTCTTAGGAGTCAGGAGTCAGGAGTCAGGAGTCAGAATGAATAGTTTCAATAGCAGTTTTGAGCTAATAAATTCTATTTTTTTGTCAGAGGGAGACCTCCTGCATTTGTCTTTTTCTCATGCTTATTATTCGTAACATTCTTTTTTCAAAATGGTATTATATCATGTTCGGTTGAATACTTATAAATAACTTAGCGAGGAGTCAGGAGTCAACCCACCCCTAACCCCTCCCAACCCACCCCTAGCCCCTCCCAGGAGGGGAGGGGAAGTCAGGAGTCAACCCACCCCTCGCCCCTCCCAGGAGGGGAAGAAAGGAGAAAAATCAAGATAATTTAAGTATTTCAAGATAATTTAAGTATTTATTCGGTACTGTCAGTTCTGAAATTTTATTTATAACTGATTATCCGAACATGATATTAGACCCATATTATTTTGATAAAACTTTTTCAGCAAACCCTAATTATTAATTATTAATTATTAATTATTAATTATTACCCATAAACTCTACCTCTCCATTTTGTAGGAGTTTTCATAGCAGATAAAAATATCCGCAAAACTGCCAAAGGATCTGCTAAAGGAGATAACCAAAATAACCAACCAAATTTAGCTTTACTCAAATCATAAGCAGGAGCGATCGCTAATAACAAAGCAAATCTAATTAATAGTAAAAATAAATTTAATCCAAATAACAAAAACCTGGAAGACAAAGAAACATCAACAGGCAAACTCAACAATAAATAACTCAAAACTATCAATAAAGGCAAACCCTGCGTAGCGGACAATAACCAAAGGTCACTCCAAACTTGAGCAGTAGGGGAAGCATCCTTAAGGTCAAGCGATCGCCCCCACTCTTGCCAAGTTTCTGCCATACCCTCATACATCCTGACCTGCAAAACCTCCGCCCCATCCAAAAACCCCACCTTAAAACCTTGGGCAGCAATATTTCTAGCCAGAGTTACATCATCACAAAAAGAACCCTTAGCACTGCTATAACCTCCCACTTCTGACAACACCGAGCGCCGACACAGAAAACACTGACCATTAGCCATAACTCGTTCCGGCGTTTGTGCCCCCGTGCCCGTAGGTCCAAATCTATAGACTAACGTGATGAGTAAAGCAGGTTGTAGCCACAGCTCTCCTGGATATTTCAGAATAAACTGTGGCGACAGGGAAATTAGGTCATAGTTTTCAGCCTCTGCCTTTTTGACCAAACTAGCTACCAACCCAGGGTTTGGTTGAATATCTGCATCAACCCCCAGAAACCATTCACTCTCTGGAGAGCTTTTCAAAAAGCCTGTATGCAAAGCCCACGGACGACCTACCCATCCAGAGGGCAAAGGGTCATCCGTAATTAAGCGAAATCTTGGGTCTGTTTCTGCCTTAATCTTGACTATATATTGAGTATCATCTACCGAATTACTATCAACGACAATAAATTCCCGCACTTCATAACTCTGCCGAGTCAACCCAAGCAAACAGGGAGTAATGCGAGTTGCCTCATTGAGAGTCGGTATGACAACAGTTACTTTACCTACTAATTCTGGTGTGGGTGAGTCAGGTTTTAATGGTGGTTGACGAGTAGGACCTTTGATGAGGCGCGATAGTAAGATAGCTGTTGCTGGTAGTTGCAACAGTAAAATAACAAAAAAAAAGGCTTCAGGCATGATTTGGTATTCTATTGGGCATTATTTTAGACTTTATATTATCTCTCAAACAAAGCCAAGAATTTATTTTTTCAAATACCCTTGCCCCTGGTGTTCTCTCTCAAATCTAAAACTGATATAACTTTGGAGTTATTTTACAGCCATATTTACCTGTGTCGCAGGTACTTTTACCTCATCATCACTCATAGCATTGTCGAGGGACATATCCATCTCATTCAATTGATTAGCTGGAGATATCCACCACAGGGCGATCGCTGGAATTACCCCTAGGACTACACTCAAACAAGTGGGTAATAAGAATCTGCTATCTAGTGCAACTACAGTAATTGTTGCTCCAAAAGCAAAGTTAACTAAATAGGTAATGAGTGGCAGATTTAACTCTTGACGGGACAATGAAATTGTTTTCTTGCGCCAAAACCAAGCAGCTACAGACATATATATTGCACCTGTACCTACCCATCCTACTAAGTTGCGGTAAGGCATACCAAAGAAAGAGCCTTCCTCTTGAAATGTCCAAAACGGAAATGGTGCCTGACTCATGGCTGGGTCAAGGACTAGGTCCCAAGCTGTTAAAAGCATTGCTCCTGTAGCGATCGCTCCTAAATGACGCAACCAAGAGCTAGAACTCTTAACCTGTAAACCACAACGAGCTAGTAAATAAGAAACTAACCCCATATAAAACCAAGATAAGGGAATAGTAAAAGGTACTAAACCTGCGATTTTGTTAAACTAAGCCAGTTTGTTACCAAACCGACTCGTCTTCAGAACCGGACGTGAGACTTTCACCTCATCACGGCTCCTCTCTTAAACGTCCCTTTTCATGGGTACATCCCTGCCTTAATATCAACATATCGTCTACCCACATATAACCTTCAGGTAAAGCCTGTAACTTTGGTGCATGGATATGTTTGTTATCTAAGGCAGTTTTAGTATCGTGGCAATGTCGGTGCAACAATTGTTTGTTCTTATATGTGTTGTCACCACCTTTAGACCTAGGTTTTATATGGTCAATTTCCATAAGGTCAGTTGGTCTAAAGTGTAATCCACAAGATGCACATTTACCTTTTTGTCGCTTAAGTAGCGTTGTTACTTCCTTCCTTACGTCTGGATGTTTGCCAATTCTGCTACCCCAATAAGTCCAGTCACCGTCAAAGGGTGATTTATCACCTCTCACTTTGATGTGTCGTACAATAGGCACATCTGAGTGTCGGTTTAGTATATAGTCGCCGTCGTTAAACTCCCAGTTTCTGGTTTTACTAACTTTGGGGAAATACTTTTTCTTAACCCAAGTAACGGACTTATTTGGATGCCTTCTACTTGCCCATCTCCATAATCTCTTCCATAGGAGATGGTCTGTTTTACTGAATATCTCTTTGCTAACTACGGTTGAAAAGTAGTTAGCCCATCCTCTTATTATCGGGTTTAATTTGGTTATTAAAGCTTTTACAGAGGCAGTTTTATTAGAATTAAGTATTTCTGCCAATTTTCGATAATGAGTTTTTATACTCTTAGAGGACGGTTTAATCAGCGTCTTAAATCCTTGTTTGGCTGTATTTACTTTCCATTGCCTGATAGTGAAACCTAAGAAGTCAAATCCGGGTTTATTCCCTTCATATTCTTCCAAAGTGTGGGCAATTCTGGTTTTTTCTGGCTTTAGTTCTAATCCTACCTGGTTTAACCATTCCTGTATAACGGTTTTTGCTTCTAAAACTACTTTGATGTCTTCATGTAAGATTACAAAGTCATCGGCATAGCGTATTAGATTGAGACTTTTTACTTTATCTTGCCAGCCTTTTTGACGACCTTTTGCATTTCTAAAGTCTATGGTTTTGGCAAATTCTTTTAGTCTTTCTTCCATACCGTGCAGGGCAATGTTTGCTAGCAGGGGACTTATTACCCCTCCCTGTGGTGTACCTTCCACAGATTCTAAGAATTGATTATTATCAAACACCCCGGACTTTAACCATTGTTTAATTAATTGTCTGTAGGGAGATTGACCTATCTTTCCTAGTAGCGCATCATGGTTAATTCGGTCAAAACATTTGGATATATCAGCATCTAATACATATTTAGGTTTCATGTGGACACTGAGATAGATTGCATCAATAGCATCATGTGTTGACCACCGGAAAAGACCATAGCTATTAGGTTCAAAACGTGCCTCCCACTCTGGTTCCATACCTAACTTAACCAAGGCTTGTAACGCTCTATCATACATAGTAGGTATGCCTAACGGGCGTTTTTCATCTTTCCCAGGTTTTGGTATATAGACTCTGCGGGTCGGGCTTGCCTTGAGGTGGCGTGATGAGAGTAGGTTCACCAAGTTGAATCTTTGTATGGGTGTCAGGTTTTTGATTCCATCTACCCCGGAAGTTTTCTTTCCCTGGTTATCCTGTGTCACGCGCCTAACAGCTAGCAACCTAGCGTAATAACTTTTTAAAAGAAGTTTTTGGTATCTGTGCATCTTGCGGAGTTCGCCACGGCTGGATGCTCTGTAAATCAATTTTTGTAATTTGAATACAGATTTCTCTACCTTCTTCCAATTGATATCCTTCCATTTTAGAACCGGATTGATTGAAATTTGTGAAGGTATGTCGCCTATATCCCTTGCTACGCTTAAAAATGGCTTAGGGTTTCCTAATCTTCTTTTCAGTGTCTGAGCTTTATTCATTACTATTCATTGCCTTACATTACGTCTAACAGTGGGTACGTCTGCATTACTGCTTTTTACCCAATCCTACTCTCTCTAAGACCTACGTCCAAATGCGTAGATTGACCTTGAATGGCTTCCTAAGTTATCGACCTATATTCTTAGGTGTCTTAAAGAGGTTTTCTCGTTCCCTTATTCCTTTATTACGGCTGATTTAGTGGGGTAAAATCTCCCGGAGGGTTCAGTATGGTTGTTGATAATCCCGGATACATAAGATTATCCAATGACCCTCTGACTTTCGTCCTACATCCCATAGCTACCTTGGGGATGGTTTGGCTTGACGGGAGTTTGATTACCTTTCTGTTCGTCCACTTGTCAATCTTTGCTTGCGGTATCGTTCCTCGGTAACTGGTATTGTCCCGCTTTTAGACCAGCTTCACCAGTTTGATGTTCAGTCTCACCAATGTGGCCTATGCTGTCAACCCAACAACAAGGCGGATGGAATTTCACCACCAAGGTAATAAGAGTTATTCACAAGTCGAGGTTGTCCTCATGTATTGACTTGGAACGGCCATTTATACCCAGTTTCCTGGTTTAGTGGCCAACGAGTCGCACGTATCCTAATCCACTAAGGTAAGCATAATCTCCAAAAGGAAAACCCGTGCTAGTGCCCAATAGTTCGCTACTCAAAGATAGAAACACAGAAGGCAGCATAAAAGCCAGAGTTGTACCTATTCCCAAATTCCTCATGCTATACAAGGCAACTGCTAATGCTCCAAAGATAATATAAGTTGCTCCTCCACCTGCCATACTCCATTGGAAGGCAGTTTGTCCTACCGGAGGCAAGCTGATAATAATTTCAGGATTAGGTAGAACTATTAACAGACCTGCTAGTCCAAAAACTGTTGACAAGATATGTACAAGTAATAGATAGCGTTCGGCAATCATAAGTTGCTTCATAGAAGTCCTATTTCTGAGTTCAAAAATCAGTAATTTTCTAGTTTTGTGTTCTTGCGAAAATACTCCAAATCTATTCTGTGTATCAGCAACAGAGAGTTAGAAGTATTTTTTCTGAGTGGGACTAATTTTTTCTAGAAACCAATCCTGCAAAACACTACCTATTAGTTTACAAATCTTTACAAGAAAAAGAACGAGAATCACTTATATCTTTTGTTTTACTTTGTGTTTTTAAAATTTATTTTAATAAATTCTCAGAAATGGAAGGTACGCTTCTTTATCATGCTTTATGATATATGTCAATATTTGTGGCGACCATAGTCGTCTGAATCAAGATAGTGCAATGCGGTGGAAATACCGCAGTATAACGCTACGCGCAAGTCAATTTTCTCGTAAATTTTGACTCCTGACTCGGTTCTCCTGACTCCTGATTCTATACTACATTTTGTGGTGCGGAATGTGGGTTTAAACTATTCCCTGTTTGTGACATACTCCCACACTATAGCGTCAGCTTAGTGTGGGCTTCTCGTTTCGCAGTCCTGCCACTGCATCGGACAAGCGCGTGCTTTAAGGACGGGATGCCCCGCCTCCCTATTTTTTATATTTATTGCCGCATTTCCTAGGTTATGCTTCCCTACGGGATGCTGCGCAAACGCAAACAAGTCGCACTCTATTACGATACCGCAATCTGGGCAAGAATTAGTTCTTTGAGATAATTCTTTCGGGACTTTTTCACCGCAATTCGAGCAATATTGACTGGTATTTTGAGGATTCACAGCTATAGTGTTCTGTCCAGCATTTGCCTCCTCCGGAGGAGCTGCGCTAACGGCTTTGACAGCAAGAATAGACAGGAATTGTCCCCCAATAAGCTTCTGCAAAAAGTCTCCTCTAAAATAAGCTGAATTTTCAAATAAGATTGAGGAAATTATATTAAGCAATACCAATTCACTTTAGAGATGTCATTTCAGTTATCAGTACCGACCACTAAAGCAAGAGGCTTGAAAATACTGAATTGAAATTTTTTCATCCCCTGAAAAGGGGAGGCTTTGGACTTCATTTTTTGGTCACAAATAGTTTCAAATCTTAGATGTGAAATAATTTCAGTTAAATTACTGTAGTGTCAAAGTTTTGAGCCTGTAAAATCTTATTTTTGACTTTTGACTTTTGACTTTTGACTTTCATTAAACGGTATCAGCTTGGTTCAAATAAATATTAACCGGAGATTAAGTGATTATAGAAATTTTCACAACAGGAATTATAGTCTTAACTATACTTCTAGGTTTAGGCTATTTAGCACTAGAATTACAATATCGTAGTCGTCCAGGAAATGCTTTAGAGCTAACCTCTGGAGAATGGCATTTAGCAGTTGCAGAACCAGAAAATTACCTATTAGTGGGTGAAATAGAATTATGCAACCGTACCAAAAGCTTAGAAATTATGGTGCCAGAAATACAAGCAGAAGTAAAACTGCTATCTGGTGCAAGTTTAGAAAAAGTAAATTATCAAACTCAAATTATTCCTTTCCATGAAGATGCCCCAGCTAGACCCGATAACTATTGGTTTGCTTATATCGTTAAAGTAGGAAAAAAGACAAAACTGAAGATATCAATTGATATTAATGGGGAAAATTTAGACCAACTCAAGTCAGCTTGGATTAAAGTCAATTATATTACCTATGGGCCTCAAGGTCGCATTCCCAAAACTCGCCATATTGTAGTGCCTCTCAAATTTCCTGACCCTAAAGCTACTCCAAATCAGCGAAAAGCACAAAATGCAGCAGTATTTCCCATTCGCACTCATTTATTAACAGAGTTAGACGATCCCATAGAAATTGTCAAACGTTATGTAGTTCCTCATGCTCAACCAGGGGACATAGTGACTATTGGTGAAACACCCCTGGCCCTAATGCAAGGTCGTTTTCGTCACCCTACTGACGTTAAACCTGGATGGGTAGCCAAACGTATCTGTTACTTCTTTCTGCCCACTTCAAGTCTGGCAACAGCCTGTGGGATGCAAACTCTCGTAGATATTGTTGGACCAATCAAAGTATTTATGGCCTTTTCCGGAGGTGCCATAGCCAAATTATTAGGGAAACCTGGTATGTTCTACCAACTTGCAGGAGAACAAGCCAGACTAATAGATGATGTTACCGGAACTTTACCTCCTTATGACCAATTTATAGTTTTAGGCCCAGAAAATCCTCAACAATTAGTAGAACAAATCCAAGCAGCAACAGGCCTGGGTGCAGCAATAGTAGACGTTAACGATTTGAAAGCAGTTAAAATATTAGCAGCAACCTCTAATGCATCTACTTATTTACTAGAGGAAGCTTTAAGAAGTAATCCAGCAGGAAATGCGGATGAACAAACCCCAGTAGTTTTAATCAGGCCATCATCATCTTGAGGAAGGCAGAAGGCAGGAGGCAGGAGGCAGAAGGCAGAAGGCAGAGGGGAAAATTACTTATGGATAGTCTTCTACACGCCATTCTGTGTCTTATAACCCCAAGCAATTTTAAGCACCACAAGTGACGGTGGGATTAAACCCGCAAAAGAAAAGATAAAACAAGAAGTTGATGGAAATGAAAGCAAAAAAAGTGAAGATGACTAATAGACATCTCCAATAATCAAAAATAAAATCAATTCTTATCCATAAATTATCAATTATTCCCCTCCTGGGAGGGGTTAGGGGTGGGTTGCCTGTTGCCTGTTGCCTGTTGCCTGTTGCCTCTTTTCTGGAGATGACTAATGACAAGATATAAAGTATTAATAATGCTTATATAACTAATCTGAAAAAAACTATAAATTTAGGTCCATTTTAGTCATTTATCTGGATGACTAAAAACTGATTTTGCAAAATTTCCAGCTCCACAAAAATCAAAACTTTATTTCATATAAGCACCTAAAAATCTAGAAGAAAAAATAATGAAACCTTTAACCCGCCAAAACAAGAGTCAGGTGGTCATCCGTCCTCTAGAGTACCGCGACCTAGAAGCTATCAAGAACCTATGTAGGGAAACTCCAGAAGTACAACATAACCATCGAGATGTTACCTTTAACCTCTCTCCTATTAGCCTCAGCCAATTACCACAAATTAGTCGTTGGTACTGGCCCATAAAATTCTTGAGTCTTTTCCCTAATCCCTGCAAATATTTACTAACTTCCTATGTTGCAGAAGTAGATGGACAAATTAAAGGGGCAGTCCAAGTTTTTCCTAGCAACCGCACTCGCAGCAGTTGGCGGGTAGAAAGGATAGTTACTGAAGAAACAGGGACAAACAGAGGTATAGGTTCTCAACTATTACGATACTGCTTTGAGAAAATTTGGGAAGCACGGACATGGTTATTGGAAGTTAATGTTAATGATAAAGAGACTATGGCCCTTTATCGCCAAAATGGTTTTCAGCCATTAGCCCAAATTACTTATTGGACAATTACTCCCCAACAATTACAAGAGTTAGCCCTTTCTCAGTCAAATTTACCAAACTTACTACCTATTAGTAATGCTGATGCTCAGTTGCTCTATCAATTGGACACAGTATCTATGCCTCCTCTGGTACGGCAAGTATTTGACCGTCATATCCCAGATTTTCAAACTAGCTTTGTTAGTAGTTTGATGGAGGGAGTAAGACAATGGCTAAATCATACTGAATTGGTTAGTGGGTATGTATTTGAACCCCAACGTAAGGCAGCGATCGGTTACTTTCAAGTACAATTATGTCGTGATGGTACACAACCACACATAGCTCAATTAACTGTACATCCAGCTTATACTTGGTTGTATCCAGAGTTACTATCCCAAATGGCAACACTGGCTCAAGATTTTCCTCTTCAATCTCTACAACTTGCTTCTGTTGATTATCAACCTGAACGTGAAGCATATTTAGAAAATATCAAAGCTCAACAAATTGAACATTCTTTGTTGATGTCTCGTTCTGTTTGGCATAAACTCCGAGAGTCTAAGTCTGTTATTTCTGACCTCCAGTTTTCGGAAGTTCTTCAAGGTCTGCAACCAGTTCGTAAACCAGTTCCTAGTCGTAGTTCTTTGTTAAAAATTATGCAAAATAGACATGGTAAGGGTAGTAATTCTCAGTTTAAGACTAATAATAATTATTATTGGGAAGCTACAAGCGAACAGGTAAATTCTGCATCAGAGTCGTCATCTTCAAATTCACAAAGTGGGGATGAGGATGATAATGGAAAAATCTAGAAATGAGGAATTACTTGTGTCGTAAGTATTCAGCTAGTTCGCAGTCAGCTTTGAGCTTTAGGGAGTAGGGAGTAGGGAAAAAAATTCAAGGGATTGACATTGAATATGGCGAGGAGAACTGTTCTTGCAGACCCGTTCCGCTAACACCATTCCACCCTACGGGAAGCTGCACTAACGACCTCTTTTTTCTCTCTTAAAGGAGAAGCTTTAAACCTTAATTATTCGGCAAAAACAGAAGCTGAAATCCTCCATGAATTATACTCAAACCTACTTTTTTTTGATTGTTTAGTGGTATAGCACTACTTATTTTGGCGTTTGACAATAAATTTTAGTTGTCAGAAAATAAGGAAAACCGGAACTGAGAATATAGGAATGTCTGCGCCATATTTGCATAGTGCTATAAATGGTAAATATTATCCTTTTTTTTTAGAAGAGAATAGGTAATTATTAATTATTAATTTTTGAATATATCCAATTGAACAACAAAAGGAGTGAGAGATTTTTCGTAAATCTAAAAAGTATAATTTATGTAGATTAAGGAGTTAAATGTTCAATGTCTCAATCTCGAATTTCTGCACTGGGTTTAGATGTAGGGAGAAAACGTATGGGGGTGGCAGGATGTGATGGTACTGGTTTAATTGCTACTGGTATTACCACTATTAAACGTACCTCTTTTGAAGAAGATATAGCTAAGTTAAAAATTATTATACAAGAACGTCAAGTACAAGTTTTAATCGTAGGTTTACCATACTCTATGAATGGTTCTATAGGTTTTCAAGCTAAACAAGTACAAAAATATGCTCAAAGATTGTCACAGGCTCTAGAACTACCTATAGAATATGTTGATGAACGTTTGACTTCAGTTCAAGCTGAGGAGATGTTGAAAGCTGCTAATATTTCTCCTTCTCAGAATAAACATTTAATTGATAGAAAAGCAGCTGCTTTGATTTTACAGCAATGGCTGGATGAACGTCGAAAAAACAATATTAGTTCACAGGTAAATAATTCAATCGATATAGAAAAATCTTCATTAATGGATAATTGATAATGGATAATTGATAATTGATAATTGATAATTACCTCTGGTTAAAACCGCTCTTGATTGAATATAAGGAAATATTATTTCTTTTTTTTCCCCTTAAAAGGGCAGGGCTAATTCTTTGTCGTCAGAGAATATTCATCAGAAATACAAAAAATTGTGCAAATCTCCCCATCTCCCCATCTCCCCATCTCCCCATCTCCCCATCCCCCCATCAATTTTTCTAAGCGTGACAATAAATTGCCCCTGCCTTAAAAGGGGAGGCTTTAAACCAGAATTATTTAATTATTAATTAGTTAATTATTCGGTAACTATTCAGCCTGATATTATATAATACTATTTCTCAAAAATAATTCTATACTTATGCAGGACTTAAATGATTAAGTAATTAGTAGGATTAAATAATTTGAAAAGCAATTATTAGCTATTAGATGTGTATTATTCTTATGTTTACTACTTCTAGTAGGGAGGTTGCATTCAAATTACCTACCAATTATCCTAATCTGCCACTCAAGAATCTGAAGCTTCTCCGGATGAGGCATATCTCCCTACAACTAAATAATATGATAAAATATTTATTTAACTTTCCGGTGAAAAAATCATCCAAATACCCAAAATGTTTTCATCCCCAGAATCACAAGAAAATGGACAATTTCCAGAAACTTATGTCACTTTAACTGATGAGGCAGAGCGATCGCTATGTTGTACTGTAGAGTATTCTCTGGAGTTAGATAACCAAGAGTATGTAATGTTACTACCAATAGACTTACCTATAGAAATATTTACTTGGGCACAAGGAGATGTAGACCAAGCAAGTATTCCTGTAGGTGATGAAATGGAAATAGATCGAATTTTTGATACTGCCAAAGTTGTACTTGAAGAACAAAACCTTACACTTCAAAGAACAGCTATAACCTTAACTGTTACTGGGGAGTTACCAGAATGGGATGAAAATGAACTAGATGAAGTAGATGAAAATGATGAAGAAGGTGAATATTATGAAGAGTTGGCCACTTTTTTATATAAAGACCAGAAATACGCAATATATACACCATTAGACCCATTTTTAATTCCAGCTCGTAAAAGTGATAATGGAAAACTAGAATTGCTTTCAGAAGAAGAGTTTCAGCAAATTCAGCCAATGGTTCAATCAATGCTAGAAGATCAACTTTTCAATGATATGGAATAGACTATTTAGAATTTTAAGGAAATCAGGGCGATCTAGTCAACGATTTAGACCTACAATTATGCTCTAAAATAATCTAAATAATCATCGTAAAATTTCGGTAAGTGGGAACACCGTCTTTTAAGCGGTGGATGGAAACGACGCGATGGGCAATAAAGCATAGTCATGTTGACATCTCTAGGAGTTTTCGCTATAAAATGCACTATTAGGTGCGAAAATTGATTATGTATCTAACCCAAAAAAACAAAATTAGAAACCTGTCTAGCCAGGAGTTTAGAGCCTTAAAGCAATTGTGCAGATTGTCCAAGAATATGTACAACGTAGGGCTTTATTCTGTGCGACAGTTTTATTTTGCTGAGGGCGGATATCTCAGATACGAGTCAAATTACCATTACTGCAAGGATAACGAAAGCGTTTGCGTAGCATTCCGCAGGAAAGCTCCTCTGCAAGAGGCAAACTACCAACTACTTCAAACTGATATTGCACAGCAAACTTTAAAAGTTGTAGATAGGTCTTTTAAGTCATTTTTCAACTTAATTCAAAAAGCTAACAATGGTAATTATCGTTTTGAACAAATACGATTACCCAGATACCTCAACAAAGAAGGGTATTTTCCTTTAATAATACCTCGAATTAAGGTGAGAAATGGATACTTTAATATTCCCATGTCTAGGAAATTCAAGGCTGAGTATGGTGCAGTTAAAATTCCCTTTCCTGAAAGATTAGTAGGTAAAAACTTGAAGGAAGTTCGGATAATTCCTAGGTATGATGCGAGGTTTTTTGAGGTAGAATTTATCGCTGAAGAACAACCACAACCAACAATAAAATCTGACAATGCTTTAGCAATAGACCTGGGGTTAGACAATCTAGCAACTTGTGTATCAAATACTGGGTCATCGTTTATTTTGGACGGTAGAAAACTCAAATCAATCAACCAGTGGTACAACAAAGAAAATTCTAGATTGCAGTCTATAAAAGATAAACAAGGCATCAAAGATTTAACTAAAAAGCAAGTTAGTATTACGGTAAATCGAAACAATAAAGTTAGGGATTACTTAAATAAAGCAGCTAGATATTTAATCAACTGGTGTAGAGAAAACAAAATATCTACTATTGTTGTCGGTGTTAATCCAGGGATGAAAAAAAATATCAATTTAGGTAAAAAAACTAACCAAAACTTTGTACAAATACCACACCATAGTTTGAGGTTGAAGCTAAAAACTATATGTGATAGATATGGATTAACCTATATAGAACAGGAAGAATCTTATACCTCTAAGGCTAGTTTTTTAGACGGCGATCAGATACCTGTTTACAATACCGATCGCCCCACCACCTACAGCTTTAGTGGCCAAAGAGTCAAGGGTGGTTTGTATAGAACTAAGCAAAATAAATTAATAAATGCAGACAGTAATGGTGCTGCAAATATTGGAATAAAAAGTAACCTGAATGGGTTTACCCCGGACAGATTAGAGGCATCTTTGGCTATGCCATTAAGGGTAAAATTTGACGGACTTTCCTCACGTCAAATTTATTCGGCTTAAGAATCCACACGACTTTAGTCCATGGAGTGTCAACTTCCCTACAAACTCAGCTAAGAGAACCTTGAGGATAAAGTATTAACTAATCATAATGAAAAATAGTATTAAACTAATTTCCAATCGTGCCCTATTCTATTTGGCCATCCTGCCTGTAAGCTGTGGTATTTTTGCTTGGCAGGGATGGGCCTGGTGGAGTTGGGTTAGTGGCCCTCTAGTGACAAACACATCATCTACTCAGTCTGCGGAAGAAAATGCTATAACAATTAAAATTCCAGTTGGAACTTATGGTCAACAAATAGGTGAAGATTTGGAAGCTGCTGGTATTATTCGTTCTGCAACAGCTTGGAATTTCTGGGTAAAATGGTTGGGAATGCAAAATTCTGATTTAGAGTTTCAAGCAGGAACTTATAATTTATCGCCTACAGAACCTCTCAGCGCGATCGCAGATAAAATTCTAGACGGAGATGTAGTTAAAGTTGGTTACACTATTCGTGAAGGATGGTCAATTCAACAAATGGCTGAATATTTTGAAGCTCAAGGATTTTTTCCTGCTGCTGATTTTATTGCTGCTACTAGAAATATTCCTTATGATAAATTTCCCTGGTTACCAAGTAATATTCCTCACTTAGAGGGTTATTTATTCCCAGATACTTATAAGATAGAAGCGGAACAAAACACTGCCGAAGGTATTGTTAATCAAATGTTAGGGCAGTTTGAAAAAATAGCATTGCCTGTATATCAGAAAAATCAGAGTAATGCCGAAAATTTGAATCTCCATGAGTGGGTGACATTGGCAAGTATTGTAGAAAAGGAATCTGTAGTTGCTGAGGAGCGAGGTGTAATTTCTGGTGTATTTAATAATCGTTTGAAGAAAGGTATGAGGTTAGCGGCAGATCCAACAGTGGAATATGGCCTTGGTATTCGTCAAACAAAAGAGAAACCTCTTACTTATCGTCAGGTTGAAACTCCTTCTCCTTATAATACTTATCTGAATATTGGCTTACCTCCAACCGCAATTGCTAGTCCTGGTTTAGCAAGTTTAGAAGCAACTCTTAATCCAGATGATACCGAATATTTATATTTTATGGCCAGGTATGATGGTACTCATATTTTCAGTCGTACTGCTGCAGAACATGAGGCTGCTATTGCAGAGGTAGAAAGAATGTTATCATCTCAGTAGCTAGTGTCGCTACGCGGAAGTTAAAAGTCAAAATTTAAAAGTCAATCATTTTTGATTTGTAATTGTTTTAGGATTTTGTAACCAGTTATTTCCGCCATCCTGCATTAGTAGTTTTTTTGATTTTTTTTGATTTAGTAAGAAAGTCAAAGTTAGCAGTTTATTAATAAATAACTTTGATGTATTTTATTGATACTGCGCTAGTATTTTACTTTTGACTTTTAACTTATTCATTTAAAAATTATTGTTATTATAATAAATATTAATTTTATGTCTTTGGGTAAACTTTTACAGCCAGATTTAGTTTTAGGGAACTCAATTTTAAGTCTAACATCGGGAATTATCCAAAAACATCAAATTAAAGGTTTAGTTTTAGATGTAGATGATACTCTTGTGCCAATTAGTGACAGCAACACTTCTCCTGAATTAAGTGTATGGGTAGAAGAAATTAGAACAATCACAAGTCTATGGTTAGTAAGTAATAATCTGAGCCAATATAGAATAAGCAACATCGCTGAGTCTCTAAATATACCTTATATTGCTGGAGCAGGTAAACCTTCTCGTCGTAAGTTAAGAAAAGCTGTTGATGCGATGAATTTACCAGTAGAACAAGTTGCAATGGTAGGCGATCGCTTATTTACTGATGTTTTAGCGGGAAATCGTTTAGGGATGTTTACTATTCTTGTTGAACCTATATCTAATATAGATTCAGCATTTCCTAATTACGGAGTTCGCTCTTTTGAAATTTGGTTTTCTCAACTTCTAGGAGCATCTTTAAGTATGGATACCTACCGTTTAATGCCTGGAAATAAGAAATAATTGTTCAGTGAAGAAGGCAGAAGGAAGAAGGAAGAAGGCAGAAGGCAGAAGGCAGAAGGCAGAAGGGAAAATTCTTATTAGATAGTCTTCGACACGTCACTTCGGGTGTTATAACCCCAAACAATTTTTAGCACCGTATAGATAGTGGGGAATTAAACCAGCAAAAGAAAAGATGATTAATATGGATAGGTTAAGGGTGATAATTTTTGACTACTCCCCTAGGCAACAGCTGCGGGGAGTAGTCAAGATAATTTTAAGATTATTAATATTATAATATTATTTGAGGTAGAACTTATTTATTGTTTAAAGCCGTTATTAACGGCTATATTTTTAGTTTTTAACTTCAGCTATTTCTATTACTCGGCCATTCCAGTCTTTAACTAATAAATTCAGGGGTCTCTCCCTTCTAATTTTGTATTTAATACCTCGCATTTGTACCCGCATTAATATTTGTTCTAAACAATCTTTATCAAAGCAGACATGACGTTGGTTATTTCTTGTACCAAGACTTGCTCCACTAATAATATGTACTTGAGTATTTTTGATCAATTGATACCATAAACCATCTGAAACTGCTGTTCCTTGATTAGTAGTACTTGGTCTGGAATAATCATTTGATAGATAAAGTGGGTCTATACCTGTGGCACCTAATGTTTGTTCATAATTATAGTAGTAATGTAAGGGTACTTCTGCTACTGGTAAATCCAGCATTCCTTCATAAAACTGTTGAGCAATGGCTAAGTCTGAAACCATGATTGTGTAAACTTTCGGGGCGCTAGTAAGAAACATCCACATAGCTACAGCATAAGCTGCTAGTAGCATTACCATTATTCCTTGGGTAGAAAATAGACTATCAAGTGGTAACTCTGGTAAAAAAGTGCCTAAAGCTAACTGGGGGAGTAGAAAAGCCATAATATTTACAAAAAAAACGTGCAGTTGAAAGCCAAGTGGCTTTAGCCCTTGGATGAAAACAAGTTGTGGGAATTTATTCCCAAGTATCCCAAAAATGTGGGATAATACTAATATACGTAAATTTTTTACTCGGAATTTGATGAACGAAAAAAGTAATTAAGATGATTTGCATAGTATAAATACCTACCAAACTACGGGTTCATATACTACTTTTAATGTTACGCTCTTGACATGCGGAATGTGGGATAAAATATTCCTATGTATAAGCAAATTAAAAATAAGTATTTTTGATAAAGCATCTGTAAAATCTAGAAGTTCTGGTATAATAAAAGTTATACATAAATATAGTCATATATAGTCAAGTAACGTCAAATATCTTCGTTGATTTATACAAAAGAGCGCCTTTATATTTGACAAAATTTAATAACTCCAAGGCCAAAGGTTTAATAGTATAATGAAATTGGCATCAACGGTTCTCTAAACATAATGAAAAAAGTAGTCCCAAATGTCTTTGACTATGGGATAGAGGGTGTTGTAGTTCACCCAGTCAGAATAACACCTGCAAAATAAGGATATGTCATATTTGACTATATTTTTATGAACTATGCTTAGGATACTAATCAAAAAAGAAGCAGTTAGTTTAGAATAGGCTAAGATACTTCTGATTAGGGGTTATAGCTCAGTTGGTAGAGCACCTCAATGGCATTGAGGGGGCCAGCGGTTCGAGTCCGCTTAGCTCCATGTTAATATTCAATTTTTCTCTATCACTATCTCTTCAAGATTAGAGAGTATTTCTCAATAACTGATGATTATTCCTTCCTAGTTTGAACATTTTTCTTATTAGACATCTCCAGAAAAGAGGGAGTAGGGAGTAAGGAGTAGGGAGTAGGGAGTAGGGAGTAGGGGGAAATAATTGATAATTTCTGTGCAATAATTGATTTTATTTTTTATTATTTGGAGATGTCTATTCTACTAAAGTTAACTTACAGCGCAATTCATTTAAGCAGACTACAAAATTATTTTGAGTTAGGGAGTAGGAGTATGTTTTTGCCAATATAATCTATCTATTTGAAAACTGCTGTAATTGTTGATAGATTTTATAATACCATACTTAACTATTGCTCCGCAATGCTCAGATATTTTATTTGATGTAGCAAAATGTGGTGCAACACAATTCATTTATGACATTTCCATTTAAAGTCTTTGGTAATTATATAGATAACTGATGAGAACTATATTTTATTTTTTGCTTCTACTCTGATCGATTTACCTTTATCATCTGTACGATAAGCCCAGGTATAATTACCATCAGACAAGATAATATACCAACCTTCTACTAATCTTTGTCCACAAAGTTCATTACTATTTGCAAGTCCTAAACAAGTATTAGGCCAAGTTTCTTGACTGACTTGAGTAACCTTGATATTTTCAGGCAAAATACCCGTTTGATTACTTAAATCTTCACGAACAACATCAACTATATCATTAGGTATTCTTTCGTCATTATCGGCCAATTTTTCCACTTGTTCTAGAGTAGGTTTACCGATTTTTTTTATCCCATCAAAATTTTGATTAATGGAAGGTTCGCTCACAGCGAGTATCTGATTGATAGATTTATTTTTTAGAAGAAAGGGTTGAGATATTTCTGTCTGATCGTCGATTTTCATCTCTGTTGCAGACTTGATAAGGTTAGCAAATTTATTAGCTGTAGAATTAATTTTGGTGTTTGTTTCTAATTGTTGAGATTGAAGTACTTTGACAGCAGCAATTGCTGTTTCAGTCAAATTGGGATATGCTTCAGCAGCTAGTATTCCAGTCAAAATTAATGCCAGTAAAAAAGGATGAGGTGATTTCTTATCAATTCGCTCATTTGGATTTGGTTTATGATTTTTAGAGTTTAATTTCATGGTTAGTGTGCATTTATTATTACTAGATTTACTTGTTATTATGAGTTAAAAAAAACAGTCATTTTAGAACTATGACTATCAACTACAGGATTAGATAAGTACCTAAACAAAATTCTTGATCTACTCTGATTCTATAGAATGCTTACAATATCAGGTAATTAATCTGAAAAAATGTGTGATTAATTTTGTGTGGTCATTTAATAACGTAAGTTTTAATTTTATTCTGCTACTTGGCTACACATAACAGCAGAATTGTAAAATTTAGTATTAGTTAAACTTAATTTATCTATACCTAATTAATCTCTAATAACTAAAATTAATTTAGTTTGTACTATTTGATCTGATTAGTAACAGAGCATACAAATTTACAGTATTTAATTAAAATAGACTTATAAAAAAGTCAGTTAGTTCCGTAAGAATTAGTCATAAAAGCTCTAAAAGCAACTATTACTTTATTTCAATTTAATTGAGTGTTATTCCGGATAAAAGACTTTTTTTAAGAGCTTATGTCAATGAAAGCTTGCTTCTATTTAAATTTTCTGCATTGAGAATATATGCAACTACCAACAAGATGATACGATAATACAATGTTTAGCTATTGAAATTCTAAATTTTTACTGACAAATTAAAATTCTAATTATCCTCTCATCATAACTTAGAAGTTTCTACGGATGGATAAAAATATTTTCCTTGGCAGTAGAAAATTAAGTAAGCACAAACCAATTTTGGTGCTATTAACAATTTAGCAAGAGAAGATAATGGAGACAAATATTATGGACTCGTTACTTGAAGGTGGTGCTGCTATACAACAGCGTGATTACACCTTAATCATCGATAAAAGCAAAGATATGTATCTACCTGACTCTGCCATAGGCAAAAGTCCTTGGGAGTTAATGCAAGAGTCGGTAATAAAATTAGCAACTGAATGTGAGAAGCTAGATTTAGATGGACTAACAGTTTACTTATTTTCGGACTATTTTAAACGATATGATCAGGTTACATCTGCTGACTTAGTTCATATCTTTCTGGAAAATCAACCTTCGGGTAAAACTAATTTAGCAGATGCTCTGAAGGATGCTATTGATAATTATTTTGAACGACGTGCTTTAAATATAGCAAAGCCAAATGGGGAAACTATATTGGTTGTTACAGCAGGAGAGATAGAAGATCCTGAGCGAGTTAAGGATATTATAATTTTTGCTGCTAATAATTTACAACAAGATGAAGAATTGGGTATTTCACTTATTCAGGTAGGAAATAAGCCTGAAGTAACGCAGTTTTTTCAATTATTAGATAATGGATTACAAACAATAGGAGCTAGGTTTGATATTTGTAATACTGTGACTATTGAAGACTTGGAAAATATGAATTTAACTGATGTTTTTATCAATGCTATCTTTAGCTAGAAGTCAGAATTCAGGAGTCAGAATGAATGTCTTCAATACCAGTTTTTAGGTAGGAAATTTTCTTTTTCTCTTGGTGTGCTAGCAGATGTGCCGTGAGGCGACGTGAAGTCTAACCGCTTTGTCAAAGAGATATGTTCTGCGCTTTTCTTTATAATCGCATTTATTATTCAAACACATTCTTTTTTTACAATTGTATAAAAAGATAATTCAAGACTTTAGGGAACAGGGAAAAGAGCAGGATTTTACAGATTTTTTAGTATGGTAAAAAATGATAATCCAGTTTCACATACTCATCTGGAAATTCTATATCTTTGATATCTTTATCGTTAATTTTTTTGTCTGATTTGAGAATTGATAGTCTTGGAATTTACCGAAAAATTAAAATTAAGGTATAAAGTCTCTCTATATCATAGAGAAAAAAGAAAAAAAAATTTAGCCCATCCTCTTAATTTACAAGAAGAGGTAATAATTAATAATTAATAATTAGGGCTTGCTGATTAAATATTGCGCGCATTTACTGATATTGGTTTTAGCATTTTTTGGTCTAAAAAAGTGCGCCTGTTTTCGGTGGAAAGAGCTGCAAAAAGCTAGTATTTTGGGATGATTATGGCAGACAAATCAACAAACCATTATGAACGACTACCTACTCTATAACTCCCCTAATATCATGTCCGGTTGAATACTTATTATTAAGGTAGTAGGGGAGTAGGGGAGTAGGGGAGTAGGGGAGTAGGGGAGTAGGGAAAATAGAAAGATTTACTGTTTAAGCACTCATGATAAGTTTTTTCATCACTGATTATCCGGACATGATATAACTCCTGAGAAAGTATCTGTAAAATAAATCTTAAGAGATGCTCAAAAGTTTACGTTTTACTGGATTACAGCGAATCACAAAGCTAACTATTAACTTTAACTATGTAATCTGGCAAACCCAACCCTACACCAGGATTTAATATTTTATTTACCGAATTATTAATTATTAATAATTAATAATTAAATGATTCTGGTTTAAAGCCTCCCCTTTTAAGGGGAAAAAAGAAATAATATTTCCTTATATTCAATTCCGTAACGGTTTTAACCAGAGGTAATTATCAATTATCCATTATCAATTATCAATTATCAATTAATGAAAGATACCCTCTAATTATTAGAGTTGTCGCTAAATAGAGGGAAAAAAATCGCTCCAACCTAGACAGAGCCATCATTCCAAGGCATTTTAGTTGCCAATAACTACAATCCTTATAGAACAAGGTTTTTGGGAATTTTTTAAGTTATAAAGCGACAAGTCTATTAATTATTCATTATTAATTATTTAACTACTCCCTACCTCAACAAAAATACTTTTGAGCGCAAACCCTAATTAATTAGGGCTTACTGAATAAAATTTTAATCAATACCTGTAAAAGCTTTCATGGTTTTTTATCCTGAAAAAGTACAAGGTTTTTGCTCAATTTAGTCTAAAAATGCTAATATTTTTCCCCTGACTATCAGAAAATTTGGCCGTAGCAGATAGTCTAAACTATTGCCTTTCGGAGCTGTTGCCTATCATCACCATCAGACTTTTTCAGCAAACCCTAATTATTAATTGTTGAAGTAGAAGAATTTTGTGGTGAAACCCTCAACCATAAATACCGTCCTACTGCCTTTAAATATAACCTGACTGGAAACTGATAATAATCAATGAAAATATTAACAATAATTAGCAAATGAAATAGAAAAGTTAAACCAGTCCAAACTCTCGGTAACCAACACAAAGGAGTACCAGGTATTGGGGGGTAAAAGTAAGCCGTTAATCCTATTAATGTTGTTGGTAATATTACAAACGCAACTGCTAATAATTTAATTACCCAACTCAATTCAGCATTAGGATGATCGACTTTCCAATTTCTACCATTCCACCGCCAACTTAAATTAGAAGAACTATCCGCTATTTTCAATGATTGCTTTACCAAATCTGCAGTAAAAATATGGTTACAGAAATTACAGGCAAAAGCATCCATTAAAACCATTGCTGATATCTGGCCATGATAACAGACAGGGCAAGTATAAACTTCTTCTACGCTCAAATCTTTATTGATATTTTGAGAATTACACATAGAATTTACCAGTAAAAACTATATGGTATCCCAATTTTAAACTTGAACTTCTAAACCAATCTATAATCTGTGATAATTCTTAACTTTTTTTCTCAGTTATAGCAGAAGAAAGAAGGAAGAATATTGCGTTGTTTGAATTTTCAGCTATAGCAGAAGGAAGAAGGAAGAAGGAAGAAGGAAGAAGGAAGAATATTATGTTGTTTGAATTTTCAGCTTTTGATATGTCCTTACCAAAAAATAAGGTCTAAAATCTCCCCTTTTAAGAGGATGAAAAAAATATTCAATTCAGTATTTCAAGCCTCGACTTGAGTCGGAGGCACTGATAATTGATAACTGAAATTACCCTTTGCTTTGACTGGTTATCAAATTAATTAGGGTTTGCTGAAAAAGTCTTTTTGTTGAGGTAGGAGACAGGAGATAGGAGAAATAGGAATTTAGAGGGGGTAGGAGTAAGAATTGTCCCTTGATTTTTCTGCCCAACTATGAGCCTAAAATACTAACTTTATTGAGCGTTTTAGACTAAAACAGGCACACTTTTTTTGACTCCAAACAGGCATTTATCTTCATATGTCAATGCTTTTCGATTTAATCAGCAAGCCCTAATTAACATCAATCATACATATAGTAATAGTATTGACATCCTCTCCGGCCTGAAGGCGCGGAGATTCCTACTGAACCGTAACTCTTCGGTGGGTTGACGTTTTGCGCTTCGCAAAGCTCCGCTAACACTGACTGCTGCTACCAGATGCGCTAGTCTTACGCTTGCCTCCACGTCCGTTTTTCGTCTCCGTTAGCGTAGCTCCTCCGGAGGAGGCATGCCCTCCGGCGACTAATATATTTATCGCTGCGTTTTCATCTCTATCGTGTTTGCTGCCACAGTTTAGACACTCCCACTCTCGCACCTTAAGGTCTAACTTTCCACCTTTGAATCCACAACTAGAGCAAGTTTGAGATGTTGGTTCAAGGGCGACTAATTACTCTAAAATCGCGACCATATTTTTCTGCTTTTCCTTCTAAAAAAGTCCGTATGGGTTCTCCAACCTAAATCTGAAATTGCTCTGGATAATTTACGGTTTTTCACCATTCCAGAAACGTTGTTATACTTCTAAAACAACTGTTTGGTTTTCACGAATTATTTCAGTAGATAATTTATGTAGAAAATCTGTCAAGCGTATCTTTCAGTTTGGCATGGAATTTAGCTACTCTAACCCTGGCTTTTTCATACCTTTTAGACCCTTGAGTTTTATGAGATAATGACTTACTTAACTTTCTTAATTTCTTAATTCGTTTCTTTAGTGGCTTAGGAGCATCAACCTTTGTACCATCGCTAAATGTAGCAAAAGTTTTAATACCTAAATCTATACCTACTGAATTATCATTTTTATGCAAAATTTCTGGTTGTATTTCTACTACAAAACTCAAGAAATATCTAGTAGGGGCGATTCGCGAATCGCCCCTACAATCTTTTATTACTGTTACTGATGATGGAACATTAGGTAGTTCCCTTGACCAAACAATTTTCAGCTTTCCAATCTTGGCGCTTCTAAACTTTATGTTCACCAACTTTAAACCCTCATGCATGTAAATCTAGCAGTTTGCTTTGACTTTTTACTTTTAAATTTAGGAGGTCTAATAGGTCTACCTTTTCTCTGACCTTTTGTAGATTTGAAAAAGTTTTGATACGCCTGGTTTAAATCATTTAAAGATTGCTGCAATGGTATAGCAGAAACTTCTGATAACCATTCTCTGTATTCAGTCTTTTTGGCTTGAGTAATAAAAAGCTTTTGTAGCTTAGAATTAATGGGTTTCTTTTCTCCTAAAGTATACTTTTCTTGGCAGCAAGCTAGACTATCATTCACTCGCCACACGGACACAACCAAATAGCTTTGCGCTCTCGGTATTTTTGTCCTAGTGTTGA
>NZ_JAAHHG010000109.1 GCF_010692555.1 Okeania sp. SIO3B5
TTGCAATTGCAGGACTGCTAAGCGAGAAGCCCACACTGTACCGAATGGTTAGTGTGGGAGTATGTCACTTTGTTAATAACAACCCCCATTAAAGTAATTTCTCCACTCAGTCGATCGCCTTGAGGAGATTTAATTTCTACAATTAACCCTTGTACTTCCAGGTTAGGCAAATTAGTAATTAATTTCTGGATAATTTCTAGTTGTGACTTTTCTTCTATCTTGGCTAAATTTTCCACAAGTAAATTCATCGTTATTGGAAAATCCGATCCTTCTGGATGTAGCGGTAAAACTAAAGTAAAATTAGAAGATTCAATAGCATTTTTTACCCAAATAATAGCCTGAGTTTCAATTCGTCTTTGCTGATACCAACCTTGATTTTTTAAATAATTAGCCACAGTTTCAGGTTGTATATTTTTGAGTAGATCGATATCTTTAACAATTAAATTCATAGCCTTTCACCTCTGAAAATTTTTTGCATAATGAATTCTAATTTAGTAGGAGTAAACAGATTATTTCTAGGGATTGAAACTGTAATGCTTTCCCGATTTTCTGTAGTTGCAGCTCCCTCTAAAGATAACCAATAACCACAATGTTTTAGACAAAGGGATGCCTCAGTTTGTTGTAGTCATTCATTAATCTGTTCCGGAACAATAACAACAATCAAAATAATTGGAGGATAACGATTTGTTAGCCTCAATTAGTTATAGTTCTTGATAGGCAAAGGATAGCGAATTAAATTATTACTAAAAACGTCTCTTGAAGTACATTTAACTTGAGCTTCAAGAATTTAGAATGCGCGAATTTAGAATTACCTCTCCTTGAAAAGAAGAGGATTGGATTAAAAGGAATTTTTTTCTTTATTTCTCCATGAATGGAGAGGCTTTATACCTTAATTTTTGGGTAAAGAATGGGAAATTTTTGTAGTTGGGGCGATTTTAATCTAGTAATAATTAAATCAACTCCCAATTGATCTAAAGGTGTAGTAGTTCTTTCACAAATACAACCTGCAACAGTTACAACTGCTCGAAGATAAGCATAACTAAACTCCTCTTTTTGCAGATTAATTTCCAGTTAATAACCTTGATAAATAAATTATTATATCAGTTGAAAATTTGCTTAGGATTCGCCGACAAGAAAAAATCCTGCCCAGTTGAGAGGTTCGGGATACTTTTTCATCGTGGTTAACATTGCTTGTCGGAGAGCTTGAGCTTTGTTTTGTTGAGCTTGCAGATTTTTGTAGAAATCTATCATTAATTCGGAAGTTGTTGAATCAGGAACTTTCCACAAAGAAATAACCACACTGGGAACTCCTGCTCCAACAAACGGACGGGCAATACCTACTACTCCATCGCTGGTAATTTCTCCTAACCCCGTTTCACAAGCACTTAAAACTACTAAATCTGCTGTCAAGTTTAATTGATAAATATCCAGTTCTCCTAAAAATCCCTGATCTTGTCTTGAAGGAGCAAAAGCTAAACTAAATGGAGTTCCATGAGTAGCTAAATGAATGATATTAGCATTGGGCATTAGTCTAGTAATTCTGGATTTTGTTGCTCTTCTACCTGTGATGGGAATAGTGTTTAGTAACTGAGCGATCGCTACTGCCTCTTTTTCAGCATCGGGTAAAGCAGTAAGTCTTTGACCATTGTGACTTCTGGGCATTAGTGGATTACCTACTACTAAGTTTAGACTGGATAGGTTTGGAGATTTTCGAGCTTTTTGTTGTTGAGTGAATTGCAGAAGTTTAATGGAGGGAGATATTCGCAGGGTATGTTTTTGAATTAGATATTGATTATCGCTTCCTTTAAGAGCGGCAAAGGGAACTCGAAATAATTCACCATCGGGAATAATAATTACTTCTTCTTCTGGATTTTTAGGTAATAGTTTGGCTATTGGTTCTATCAAAACTTTGTGGGTTTCTTTTAAACAATCATCATCATTTTGACAGCTACCTTCTGTTGCAGATTCTGGTAAGGCATCTCTTGTATTTCCTCTGACACTGGTAAAAGTATTTCTAGAAAGATGAGCCAAAGAAATTTCTGAGTTTTGATTACTGGAAGTAGTGGTTTGATTATTTATGATGGGAAAAATAGTTACAAATATGATGAAAGAACTGCTAATTAAAATAAGGTTTCGTTGATCGGAAAATTTTAGACTTAGAAAAATTCCGGTAATCAAAATAAGTAGGGGAATAAAGGGGATAAGGTTAGGAAATGAGTTAGAGTTTTTGTGGTCGGTTGATGAGTGGTTATTGGATAAAAGGCGACTATATTTAGAATTGACTGAACTGAGATTTTTATTAAAAAAATGAACTTCTCCTGTGGGTTTAACTACCCAGATATAAAGTTTGGGTTCGTAGGTCTGGTTCATCTCAAAATAATTAATACTTCTTGGCATGAAATATTTAACTAATGTTGCATTTTGCTGTCTTGCAATAGCTTTAATTTCATCAATAGTTATAGACGATTCTCTATTTTTATTGATTAGATAAGAGAGTATACGAGTACGACCATATTCAGCAAATTCTAAAGCTTCTTTATCTCTTCCTTGTTGAATGTGTAATTCTGTTAATCCATCAGTAAATATTTCAGGTAGTCCTACTAAAGAGCCTTCCCATAGACCACCAATAGCTATACCAGGAGTATCTCTATCTCCATCTAGGAAATGTACTATTGTCTCATTCCATGACTTTTTATCATTTTTCATAGCTTCAAAAAACTTTTTCTCGGCTGCATCTATTTTGCCTTGTCGGAGTAATGAAAATCCCAATCCTGACTTAATTGAAGAAAGATTAGCTTCTACTTGTACTTGTAATTCTAATTCTAATCTTTTTTTGTATTTTTCTACTGATTCTATTGCCTTTTTGTATTGTCTAATTGCTTCAGCATACTTACCTAACTTATAATAAATTAATCCTAGTCTTTGATACGACAAAAAAGAATTGCTATGGTCACTAGACTTTATAGACTTTTTCAAAGAATTAATTGCTTTGTTGTATTTTTTAGCACCAAAGTAAGCTTCGTGTATATTGTGAAAAGTATCTGGAACATCTCCTACTTTTAAGCTTCTTTCACAAGCTTTAATGGCTTTTTCCCAAGCTTCAGCAATGTTATAGCCTAGACATATTATTGAATTAATTCCAGGAATATTTTTTTTTAATGCTTCAATTTTTTCTAAGTCTTCTATAATAGCTATTTTATCTGCTTCAGATATAGGTAAGTTATATTGTCTTGTTCCTCTAATATGTATTAAAAACATTTTAATTTCTGCATACGATGTTTTTTCTGTTATTTCTATTCGGTAAGGATTATTAGCCCACGAATCTTGCGCTAAAGCTGAGGGAATAAAAAACTTATTTTGACTAAAACTTTCTAGAGGATTACCAATAATAGAAACTAAGGTAATTATTGCTGTTGTTGTTAACTGATAAAGCTTCATAATTAACACTCCTTTAAGTTGAAAAAATAATTCACCAGAATATAGCTATACACAATTTAGTTATTAGCGTTTCTGAAATAGACTGCTGCAAAATTGAGCCTCTGGAAGTAAGTAAAAACTCCTATTGCGACATACGCAATAAAACCACCGAAGCATCAATGAGCAAAAACTCCTATTGCGACATACGCAATAAAACCACCGAAGGTATTAATGAGCAAAAACTCCTATTGCGACATACGCAATAAAACCACCGAAGGTATTAATGAGCAAAAACTCCTATTGCGACATACGCAATAAAACCCGAAGCATCAATGAGTAAAAACTCCTATTGCGACATACGCAATAAAACCCGAACTATCAATGAGCAAAAACTCCTATTGCGACATACGCAATAAAACCATCGAAGCATCAATGAGTAAAAACTCTTATTGCGACATACGCAATAAAACCCGAACTATCAATGAGCAAAAACTCCTATTGCGACATACGCAATAAAACCATCAAAGTATCAATGAGCAAAAACTCCTATTGCGACATACGCAATAAAACCCGAAGCATCAATGAGTAAAAACTCCTATTGCGACATACGCAATAAAACCCGAACTATCAATGAGCAAAAACTCCTATTGCGACATACGCAATAAAACCATCAAAGTATCAATGAGTAAAAACTCCTATTGCCATATACGCAATAGAACTATTTCAGACAACATTCAGATGGAAAATTAATCTTTAAAATGGAAGTTTATATTGATAACTTTCCTCTGGCTGCCACCTATTCAAAATACTAGAAAAATTGTAATAAACTCGTTTACCTTCAGCAAAAGTATTAGGAGGGTCTTCTCCTCTTAAGAGTGGTGGTTTTTCACTAGGAATATCCTCGCTGTTAATCAAATCTTTTAATACTGAATCTGGATTATCACTTGATTCTAAAGTGAAAAGTAAATCTTCATTATTACAAGAAGCTCCCTTGTATTTGACCCCACATACTACCGGAATTTCCTGATTAGGAATCCAAGTTTCCAAGGTAGCAACAACATATTTTAATCTATCTCTATTGTATATATTCTGGAAACGCTCTGACACCATTTCACATCGCTTTTGTGGTGGATAATTTTTACCAAAATAATAATTATCTAACTTCCAGAGAATAACAATTATTTCTTCATTTGATTGAATATTTTCTACAATTGTTGCCGGAACATTTCTACCTTTATATTCACCAGTTCCACAAAAAAATCTCACCCTAGATACCGGAGTAGAATTTGCTTTAACCTCTAGGGATGAAGTGGGTGTAGTGGTAGGTGTTGGTTCTGACTCAGACTTAATAAAAGGAGTAATAGCTGTAATCAAACCAGCAATTCCACCTAGTAAACCAGCAACTCCACCTAGTACAGCAGCTAATGTAGTCCAGGGTTTTTTCTTATTATTGCTCATAGTTGTAAAAGGATAGGACTTTGTTGCAAAGTATTAAGAGTAGCGCATCTCTAATCTTACTTGAAATTTTCAGAGATGCCTTCTCCAATTAGTAATTTTGAACCATTTAAGTCAACTTCAAAATGGCTATCTAAAATTCCGTAATATTAAAATTGCTCGATAATTGATGATTTTTTGAAACGTGCTTTTGTGATTTTTCAGGACAGATAATACAACCAGAAAAACCCCATATCCATATATCGAACCTATCCCACTATTTTTAACAAGGTTATTTGTTTAAGTAAAATGTGTTGAAAAAGCTGAATTTTTGGTTTTTAACTCTCAAAATATTTAGGGTTTTTAGCAAAAATCTTATTAGTAGGATAGGTTAATATATAATTCCACTGACTATCTGTTCAATCAAATTTATTTCTTCCTTATTAACTTCTTCCTTCTGCAAGAGCGATCGCCTCTGATATCATGTCCGGTTGAATAGTCGTCATTGCGACGATAGGAAGCAATCTTCTAAACCTCTGAGATTGCTTCCTTCCACTCCGTTACAGTCGCAATGACTTGAATATAGTAATTAGGGTTTGCTTAGAGAAATTATCAATTCTTTCCCCCTACTCCCTACTCCCTACTCCCTACTCCCTACTCCCTCCTTTCCGTAATAACTAGCAATAATAGCTACCATCAACCACCAAAGCGTATTAATTTGAGGACGATACCAAACCGTATCCACCAAACCATGAGCCATTAATCCTACCATCCCTACCATTGCCCCAATTAACCAATACCCTTGACGATCGCCTGCATCTCGCAAACGTCTTAAATTTAATACACCTTGATTGAATGTCACCAACAGCAACCACAAAAAAGCAGTAAAACCAATAAAACCAGTTTCCACAATAATTTCTAAAGGTACCGAATAAGCACTCAAAGCACTGTAACGAGGTCGTTGATAAAGAGGATAGATTTTGTTAAACACATCATTTCCCGGCCCAATACCCAAAATCGGGCGATCGCGAATCATCTCAAATACAGACATCCAGACATTCATCCGAAAATTATTACTACTATCTTGACGACCTGCAAAAACACTAAAAACGCGATAGCGCAAAGGTTCTAGTAATACCACTGCCAGAATTAATAACCCTGCAAAACTCCCCACAGCTATTGGCAGCGACCAAGTTTGCCAAAAACTGGGCATATAGATGCTCCACCAATACCACATTAAAATTAACAGAGCAAAAATCAAAGCTATAAACCCAATCCAACTGCCTCTACTACCTGTGTAACGCAAACAAGCACAATTCACTAGCAACATTGTTACTGCCAGCAACTTTTGTGGCCAAGTACGCCAGGCAAAAATTGCGACAAAGCTCAAAGCAATGGCAGGTAGCAAATATCCACCTAATAAATTAGGATTTCCCAAGTAACTATACACGCGAGTAATGCCAGCTTGAGCAGAAGTAGGATCGTTCCAGGTAGCAAGGGGTTCAACTTTGTCTATCCATTGGCGAATACCGTAGAAACTGACTACCAAAGAAACCAATAAATAGATACTAATTAACCAAGAGCGGAGTTTAGGCGATCGCAGTACCATTGCTCCTAAAACAAATAGCAATAGATAAAGAGTTAACTTTACCCATCCACTAAAAGCAGCTGTTCTTGCTGGCGAAGTTGCCATTGCTAATGTGGCAATACCCCAATAAACGAATATCAGTAGATGAATGGGAGTTATATATTCCTGAGTGTTATCTGAGACGGCAAGCAATACCCAAAACCCTGCACCAGCAAGTAACAATAAACCAATCAGAGCAGTATTTACAAAAGGAGCTAGACTAAATACAATTGCCAGTAAAACAAAACCCAGAGCTTCTCCCCATTGCATTAACCAACTACCTCGTCGCCAGTTATGGAGGGAACCATTAATTAAACCATAGAGGTAGCTAGCATTTAGCCATGGAGAGTTAGAAAAAGAAAGATTAGTTAATGTTAACTTCTGCCAAACTGAGTTCATATTATTATCAATTGGATAAATAATCTTACAAATAGTATAAGCAATTCAAGAATTTAGAATTAAGAATTAAGAATTTAGAATTACCTCTTCTTATAAATAATGAGGATTGGATAAAAGGATTTTTTTTCTTATCTTGGTCCATTGGATATGGCGAGGAGACCTCGCCATCTCTTGACCGCTTTTTTCTCCATTAATGGAGATGCTTTATACCTGAATTTTTCGGTCAATTAAGTAAGGGCAATATCTAATTGTGCCATTCCAAGAATAATTCTTAATTTACCTAAATTACTTATTTCATAACTCAAATCACCAATGCCATAATTTTAAATTAAGAAGAAAACTATTCCCTATTTCCTACTTATAAAGTGGCAGAGTTAAAATATATCGATATCCTAATTCTGTAGAACCTTGAATCCAGAAAGAGCCACCATTTTGTTCTATTAATTGACAACTTAATAGTAATGCTAATAGATCCCGGGTAGGTTCAGCTGCAAAATTTTCTGTTGGCGTTTTGTCAAAAACTATTGTTGTTAGTTCATCAAATGTTATTTGTAATCTATTTAGCATTAAGCTAGACTGATTATTCTGCCTTTCAATCTCTAATAACTTTTGGGAATATAGTTGAGCATGAGGAAGATTATCTCCCAGAATAGGATGAGAAACCCACACTGCAATATTAAATTCTTCTTGCTTTTCAGACAAATGAATTTTTAATCCACTCCCTGAACCTGTAGATCTAATTACACTATAAATTAAGTTGTATAATGTCTGTTCCAAAGCTGTTTTATCAAAAAAACAAACCCGATCACTGGAACCAGCTAATAACTGAATCTTTATCTGCTGATGAACTGTTTCTGGTTCTAGGTCTCTTACTATCTGCTGACAGACATTTTTCACATCAACAGGAGTTTTTTCTGAATATTGGCCAGACTCATCCAGTTTTGTTAAGGCAATAATTTCTTCAACTAGCAATTTTAAATATCGACTTCTTTCATTAATAACTTCTACATATTCTCTCTGTTTATCAGTTAGAGAACCATATATTTCTTGATTTAAAACACTTCCCATCCCCATCACAGAAGTTAATGGGGTTAACATTTCTTGGGTTAAAAGACTGAGTAGTTTATTTTTAACTAAATTAGAAGATTTAGTAATAGATTCTTTATTCATTACAAAAAATTAGTTAGGAGATATTTGTTGTCAAGTTTTAGATCGAGTAACATTAATTAGCTGCAATGTAGGGAAGTGATATCCAACGTCCATAGGAGATATGGGAAAGATTGTTTATTACAGTTATTTAATGATAAATAATATTATTAGTGGTACTAATTCACTCAAAAATTTTACGAATAATTCAACACTTGGTATGTGAAATAATTTTATAAATTTATTTTCAGTGAATGCTTTTAGTCTATATATTCATGATTTTGGTTTTTAACTTTTGATATCTGTTTAAGTAGTTATACCAAATTAATTGTATATTTTATTGCCAGGTTAAATAGGTATGCCAAATTATTTTCAGAACTACTACTAAAGTATACAAGTATATTTTATACTCGGTGGTAGTCCATTGTAATGCAGGGCTGTTTCAATCAGGGTAAAACGTATTGGGGGAGTTAGTTTGGAAAGTATAGGTTGATGGGGGGTATGGGAAAATCTAACCTCTAAACCCACATTTTGCACCACAAAATATAGTATAGAAGGAGTCAGGAGTCAGGAGACAGGAGACAGGAGACAGAATTTTAGCGGAAAATCATAGCTACCGTGATTGAGTAATCAATCAAGCAAGTATTTATGCTTAATTATGTACTCGGAATTTGGTGAATAAAAAAAGTAATTGGGATGATTTGCATAGTATAAATACTTACCAAACTACAGATTTATATACTACTTTTGAGGTTGGGAAGCCTACATCATAATCTTTGATTTGATGTAGGAGAACGTCACTTGATACCGATCATTTAATAGTTTCTTCTAGGGCCTTTTGCAAATCTTCAGTCAGTTCTAATATGGCTGTACGACGTTTAGTTTTGTAACTCTCCCAACGCTGGGAAACAGAAATTGGTTTTCCTACTGTCATGTATACTATTTGTTTTCCTAGTGTCGGACGCTTGAGAGGATTACCGCCTTTAATACGATTAATCATATCCCATATTAGTAGAGTTGTATCAGCAAACCTTTCTACTGTTGGTTTTTCGGTAATATATTTGCCACTAACCGCAACAAAACTTTCGACTAATCTCATATGCCACATTCTTAGACTAGCCTCATGTGCAAGTCGATCTGCAAGAGCTTTGTCTAAAGGAGAAAGAGTTGCTAAATTTTCAATATCTTCTCTGTATATACAATTCCAACCCGCTTGTTCTAAACGACGACAACGATCTATAAAATTACCGCTGGCCTTAATATGAAAATATTCTTCTGCCACTTCCAAAGCAACATTGAGAAGAGCATTGAGGCGAGTGGCGATCGCTTCATTAATTTGGTCATCTGTTAAAGATTGTTGGGAAGAACTTTCTTCAGTCAAATTGGGTAGCTCTCGATGGTAGAACTTTCTATAAAATTCTTCCATTTTTGCTAATAAATGACCTGCTAATCTCAAAAGTCGCTGGTATAGTGCAGAAGGTGCTAACTTTTGCTGATGAGAAAGATTTTCTGAACCTGAAAATAAACCACTATCTTTTTCGAGCTTAGTTAAAAGTTGCTCTATATTTTCCCATGGTTCGCCCAAGTATTTATATTGAATACCTATTGGTACAATGAAAACTTCTTCAGAACGAGTTGCTTGATGTATATCCTCAACACACCAAAATCCCATCTGGGCAATACCAGGCTCTAAGGGACTAACTCTTTCATTATGGCCATTAGTAGCTCCTTCTGGAGCAGCCATCATTGGTAAACTGCCATTAGCAAATAATTCACGAGCTGATTTGAGTCCCTGACGGTCTATTTTTCCTCGATGAATTGAACTTCCTCCCAAATATGAATACCATTTACCTATAAGATTACCTGCCCATAAAGGAATACCTCGGTCAAAGATAAAATGATAGTGGAGAAGAGATGGAAGGATAATTCCTTGTTGTTTAGCAAATTTGGGCAATAGATACCAGATCATATATCCCAGACAGTAAGGATCGTTGGCATTAGGATGACGGAATGCCATCAGAAAGCGGTTTTTCCCCTGATGGAAGTTTTGATATAGTTGGGCTAGGGTTTCTAGGTTATCTACTTGTATGTCGGCGACAGACACTTGGTACTTCAGCCACCAAGGTAACATTAACTTTGTACCTAGTCGTACCAGGGGCTTGAAGTTAGGCGGAATATATTTTAGGGGTGGTTGAACGTGGATAGTTGAGTGGGACATTAAAATTTATTAGTTATTTATGGGTTAAATTTGACACTCCCGCCGTTAAATCAAAAATTATGACGGGAGTTTCGACTTAGTTAACAATTTGCGCAATTTAGCGACATAATACGCTAGTTCTCATATGCAAGTAGTAACGAGGGTGAAATTTGTATCTTCTGCACTAATCGCTGCTTAAGCATTTCTGGCAGTCTATCTAGGGCTTGCTGATTAAATACAAAAGTGTTTACTGGCAAAGGTTTCAGCCTTTGCAGGTACTAAGGGAGTACTAGCTTTTTTAGCTTTTTCCACCGAAAAACTGGTACTTTTTTTAACCCAAAAATGCACTTAGCCTTTATCTGTAAATACTTTGAGAATTAATCAGTAAGCCCTAATTAATAATTACCTCTCCTTGAAAAGAAGAGGATTGACTCAAAGGAAAATTTTTGCTTATTTCTCCTTTCAAGAAGAGGTTTTAAACCTTAATTATTCAGTAAATAACTATTTATAAATTATTTATACACAAACATATTGTTTTAATTTTTTTTCATATATAATCAGCCTATCTAATATATCTTTATAATACCAATTTAAAAAAAGAATGCTACGAAAATGTAGATATTGATTGAATATGCTTAAGAATAGCTGCTTCAGTTCATTTTAGATAGTTATTTCTATCGTTTTCCCCTTTTTTTCAATATTTACCCCTTCTTTATTATTCCCTCTTCCTTCTTTCATACGGACGTTGCATGCAACGTCCCTACCATTTGTAACAAATATTTATCAAATTGGTATAATTCTATAATTACTTCAATATTCAATCTCCCCATCCCCGCGTCTCCGCGTCTCCACGTCTCCGCCTCCTCAAGAACCCACTTCTCCGTCTCCCCATCCGCGCCTCTCCGCGTCTCCGCGTCTCCGCGTCCTCAAGAACCCACTTCTCCGTGTCCTCAAGAACCTGCGTCTCCCCTATTCCCACTCTTCTAATTTTTCTATCCAATTTGGCAATAAATTATTAATTTGTTCTCGTCGAGTTTCAAAATTTGCAGCTATCCAAATAAAGACAATTCCTACTATTAAACCGATTATCCATTTGAAAAAAGAGTAAAGAGAATTTAGGACAATTAGTTGGTTAAAAGCATTGATTAAAAATGTGACTGTTCCTATATAAAGAAAAGCTCTAGTTCGTAACCCTAATCCTGCGAAAATAGCAATTATACTAATTATTCCTGGTAGTAAACCAGTCCATTGATTTTCTAATAAAGCGATAAAACAAATTATTCCACTGCCAAAAAGTCGTAAGTTATGACGAAGATTTTTGTTTTTAGATAGTTCCAGAATTGGATCGACTTTAGCGATATAAAGTAATGATAATCCAATGGGAGTAATGTAAGTTAATGTCTGAAGAGATGCTTCTAAATTATTTAGCCAAATTATAAAAGCGCAATTAATTAAACCGACACTAATATAAGTTAATCGTATTTGCCGATCTACTTTGGCAATTACAATATAAAATCCTGCTGTTATGAGAGTTGAAGCATACCAATACCAAGGTGGAGCGGTGTCTAATCTTAAGTTGGTAAGAAATATAGTTACTATTGGCATAATTACAGCAATTCGTCGCCAAGGTTGTAGAGGCCATCCCCAATTTTCCCAAGGTAATAAATAGATAAAGTAAGAAATTATGGCAGTTATTGCACTTAGCCAATATAGTAAAATTTCCGTGATGGAAAGTAGGTTGATTATATAGATGGCAACAGCATATCCTTCTAAAACTCCTACATAAATCCAGGTTTCTGCTTGTTGTAAATTGGAATTATTTTTGCCTTGCATAATTGCATAGCGAGTCAAAAGTATTGCTGTGGTTAATCCTAATATTGGATTTGATTTGAAATTAGATATTATTAATAAAAGTAAGATTGAGCTGCTGACTGCCCAATGTATATTGGCAATATTTTTAATTTCTGTTTCTGTGATTTTTAAGTAATCTAATAACCAAGGAGATAATAATCGATAACTATAAGTGATGGTTGTTCCAAGGCTGGCATAAGCAATTAATTTATCTGCTAATGGTAGGGAATAAATTTGATATAAAAGTAGTTCGGCAGCAGCACAGGATATTCCGATAATACCTAAGTACAATATTGGTTTTAATGTGCTTTTTCTCCTGCCTATTCCAATCAATATAAATGATAGAGCTAAGGAAGTTAAACCAGTCCAACTTTCAAAAGTACCTACACGGAATAAAGCGCCTAAAATACCATAAAGTAATGGCATTACTTGCCAGCATCTAGGTAAATTATTAATACCTGTTTTTCTTTGTAACCAATCTCCTAAAATTTGAGTCGATAATCCTAATCCAATATTAGCTATTGCTAAATTTATTGTTGATTTATCTACAAAGCCTAAAGTTTCAACTATTAGTAATTCTAAAGCCCAACCAAAACTATAAACTGTGGCGGTAGATTGAACAAAATTATGGAGACTAAATGTAATTGATGAGTTTTCTGCTGTTTGTTTAATTGAGCCTCGATAGCCAATGGCAAATAATATTAAAATAGTAGAAATAATTACTGTGATTGAGGGATTAATAATTTGCCAATAAATGCCGAAAGAGTGGATTGTTAAGAAGATTAATTCTAAACTACAGAGAGTAATTGCCCAACCATCTATTGCTTGAGTATAAATATTAAATAACTGCCCAGGTAATCTAATTATTCGAGAGTACAAAAACCACAAAATCACTAAAAATATACTAATGGTTAATAACCACCCTGCTCCAGAAACAGGAGATAAACCTAACACACCTTCACCCAGGCAAAAACTTACGAAAATTAAGACGAAGCCTACTGTAATATTTGCTGCTGTTTGAGTTAATAAGTATTTAGTATTAATCAACATTAAAGTTGTGCCTAAACCCAAACCAATTAATCGAGTTTCTGGCTGCCATAAAGTTAAAATTTGTAGCATAATTACAGCAGCCACACTTAAGCCACTTGCTCTTTGTCTGAAAGATATTATTTTATTATTTTCTTTTAGGTTTAATACCCCGCCGTCTACAGACTGTGTACCATTGATTGGAGTTTGATTCCCCATCGACTTTTTCCCACTTTGCTCCTTCTTTCTTCCTTCTTCTCCCCCCCTTTCAAAGGGGGGCAAGGGGGGATACCTTTTACTAGCAATAATCGTTAGAGCTAGAGGAGTAATAAACCAAATAATTCCCCATTTTGCTGATAATTTACAATTCATAACCATGCAAAGATCAGATGGGAAAATTTCTAATTTACTCAACCATAAAATATAACTAATAACTGCTAAAACTAAACCAAGATGCCAAGAACTTAAACAGAAACAACTTAATAATGAAATAGAGGATGTGGGCGTGACTATTCTTGTTTCTGCTGTTATCTTTGTCTCTAAGCTAAATATTCCCCATTCCGCCAGCATAATTACTGAACAAATTATTGCCCACATTTCTAAACTTATACTAGGCAAGAAATAATTAATCCCAGAAAATATTGATAATAAACCAGTGATATGAGTTAGATAAACAAGGCTAACTTTTATAGGTTGACGACGAGAGGTAAAAATAGCAAGAGTAATAGTTGAACCTAAGAAGTTGAGAAATATAACTAGAGGATTTTGCCAAGATAATATATTTAAAAATACTCCAAAACCTAAGCAAATTTTCTCGCTAAACTTAGCTAAATTAATTTGTTGACGACGATAAATCCAATCTGTCGCCCAGACCATAAATATTAAGTAGGGAAACCAAGCTAAACTAAGCAATGATTCTGGTGAATTTTGGGCGTTAAAAATTTGAGTTGTTGTAGTAATTAATGTTTGTCTAACTGCAACTGGAATTAATCGCCATCCTAACCAAGTTGTTTGTAAACCAATCAGAAAAATTACAGATATGTCAATAGATTGCCAAGACTTTTGTAGATTTTCTGCTAGTAAGAATAAGCCAATAATACTAATGATAAATGCCTGCCAAGGTTGAGCATTGACTGAAACTAACCACCCAATTAACAGTAAACTAATCCCAATTCTATTTTGTACAAATAATTTTCTTTGAATCTGATTATTCCTTAATAAAATCCATCCACTAATTCCTAAAGCTAATCCTAATTTTGTAATATCTACATTGGCAACAAAAATTGCTCGAACTAACAAAATGCCTAAAGCATAAATTACCATCGCAATTCCGGTTAATGGGTCGCCAGTAGTAGTTTGATTTTCAATTTCTATTGTTTTTGTAATAGGTGGAGTTTGGTTATGATAAATAGTAGCGATCGCTGTACCAATAACTCCTAAATAAATTGCCAAAATTGGAAATCCTGAAAATCTCCAACCATAATGTAAATAACTCAGACTTAATAAGTTCAGCGAAGTAATTGAGATCCAATTTGTAGAGACAGAATTATTGAATTTTTTATCAAAATAAATGATGATGCTAGTGAGTAAGAAAGAAGCGATCGCTACTATTAACAATTCCCCAATATTTCTCCACAAACCTAAGCCATCTATTGCCCAAAAGTTTACAGGTACTAACAGTAACGTCACCAATCGTAATGTCTCAGAAGTTAAGCGCAAACCTCCAACTTTTCTCGTCCAAAATGTCGCTCCCCAAAAGCATAATGTATATGCTAAAAGTACTAAATATTGTCCGGTAGGTGGAAATTTTTCCCACTGACTAGCAGCAAGTAATCCAGAAGATATGACCACCATAAATAAACCTAAAAAAAGTAGCCATCGGAGGCTAATTTCTGCCATCAATGACTTTAATAATTTAGCGATTAAATTAGGAGATTTTCTTGTTTTTTCTGGATGTCCCAGTTCTCCTCCTGGTTTTCGATGGCTGGAGTCTGATTCCTTTTCCTTTGTGACTGGGGTTTTTTCCGATCGCTGATCGCTTGAGGGCGGTAATGATGAGGTCTTACTATCTTTGTTACATATTCCTTTGAGTCGTTCTACCTCTTCAATCAGTTTTTCTATGAGGCATTGCTGTTCCCAAACCAGTTCTGCCAGAGCTTCTTTGGACAGTAGCTCTAAATCTTTTCGGTCTTTTGGGATATCTGGTGGCTTAAATTTCATTTCTTATCAGTAATACAGACCTTTCCTTTTTTGTCAACCCCTACACCTGAATGCTTACTTAATAATTAAACAATTCTGGTTTAAAGCCTCCCCTTTTAAGGGGAAAAAAGCGGTTGAGGGATGGCGAGGTTTCCTCGCCATATCCAATCAACCAAGAGAAGAAATAATATTTCCTTATTTTCAATCCTCTCGGTTAAAACCCGAGGTAATTATCAATTATCCATTATCCATTATCAATTAATGAATTCTTCCCTACGGACGTTGCATGCAACGTCCCTACCATTTGTAAAAAACATTGCTCGCCCTTAATATAAAACCTAAAAAAACTCTAGAATAATTAAGCAATTGTCACTAGAGGTTCTGAAAAGAAACCAACTTTACCTCCATAAGCACGATATAAATTTTCTTCCTGCAATACAACCTGCCGATCGCCAACAGCAATTAACTCTTTATTTAACAGAATCAAATCATCAAAATTAGTAATAGATTCCCCTAAATCATGATTAACAACTATGACAATTTTTCCAGCATTTGCTAATTCGTGAAAAATCCCAAAAATAATATTTTCCGTTTTCTGGTCAACCCCAACAAATGGTTCATCAAAACAAAAAACATCAGCTTCCTGAGCTAATGATCGTGCTAAAAATACCCGTTGCTGCTGACCGCCAGAAAGTTGACCAATGGGGCGATCGCGATAACCATCCATTCCCACCCTGGCCAATGCCTCCATCCCTATCTGCCGACTTACTGTAGAAAAGCGACGAAACCAACCTGTTTTTACTACCCGCCCCATCATTACCACATCCCAGACAGTGGCTGGGTAAGTCCAATCAATTTGCGACCGCTGAGGTACATAAGCAACTATTTTTAACTGCTCTGAAAGAGCTTTGTCATTATACATAATAGAACCCTCAGTTACGGGAATTAACCCTAACATTCCCTTCAAGAGGGTACTTTTACCCGCACCATTTGGTCCAATAATACCAGTTAATTTTCCTGCTTGTACCTGTAGGGTAATGTCTCGCAACGCTTCAACGGTACGATAATAGACTCTTAAATGACTTACTGTGATTTTAGTTTGATTCATTTTTTTCATCCCCTTGAAAGGGTTGGCTTGAAACCTTATTTTTTGGTCAAAAGTATTGATTGGTAAGACTTTTAGGATTTTGTAACTGGTTAGTTATTTCTGTCATTCTGCACTAGCTATCCCTCTTTCCATAACTCAAGAAGGAGGCATATTCTCTAGAAAAGAACTTTAAAATCAAGGTTTGCATCAATGGAATATAGCAGTTGAAACAAAGGGCGGGGAGATTCAAAAGTTTAAAACTCAGACAAAGTAATACTTTTTCTTCTTCCTTCTTCCTTCTTCCTTTTTCCTTCTTCCTTCTTCCTTCTTTACTTCTGCTATATCAAAAATATGAAAACAATATGATATACATTATGAAAGGAATATGAAAAGTTGTCAATTAAAATGAAAATGAAATTAAGCAGTATTTCTACTCAAGGTTTCCCACAAAAGTTGTGGCCAGCATTAGGAATTTTATTGGGATTATGGATAAGTAGCTGTGCTGCCCCATTTTCAGACGGTAATGAAAAAAAACCTAAAGTAGTTTCCACTAATACCATCATTGCCGATATGACAGAAAAAATAGGTGAGGATGAAATTGAGCATCAGGGAATTATGAAACCCGGAGCTGACCCCCATATTTATGAACCTGTGCCTGCTGATAGTGTGGCTTTTGAGGAAGCGGAGTTAATTCTTTACAATGGCTACAATTTGGAACCTGCTTTAATTAAACTGATGAATGCTGCTGGTATAAAAGCCGAAAAATTGGCAGTGGGGGAAAAGGTGACACCATTGCAAAATCCAGATAAGGGTGAGTTAGTGCCAGATCCCCATGTTTGGGGCGATGCGAAAAATGGGATTTTGATGGTAAATGGGATTCGGGATGCTTTGATTAAGTTGTCACCGGAAGATCGAGAGCTGTTTACGGAGAATGCAGCGAAACTAATTGAAGAATTACTGGCAGTTGATACTTGGATTAGCGAACAAATAGCAACTATTCCAGAAAGTAAGCGCCGACTGGTGACGACTCATGATGCTTTTGAATATTATGTGAGAGCTTATGGTTTACAAATGACAGGTACTTTGATTGGGATGAGTACCGAAGAGCAACCCAGTGCCAAGACGGTGAAAAATTTGGCAGAGGAAATTAAGAAAACTGGAGTACCTGCTATTTTTGCGGAGACAACAATTAATCCTCAGTTGATCGCAACTGTAGCTCAGGAAGCAGGAGTAAAATTAGCGCCAAAAGAGTTATATTCTGATTCTATCGGCGCTCCCGGGAGTGAGGGAGATAGTTACGTTAAAATGTTAGAGTCTAATACTCGAGCAATAGTGGAAGCTTTAGGTGGGAAATATACTGCCTTTGAATGGGAACAAAAATCTACTCCGGCAGTACAAGCACAGTAATATCATGTCCGGGTAAAGGAGTAGGGGAGTGGGGGAGTGGGGGAGTGGGGGAGTGGGGGAGATTAAATATTAGACTTGTCGCTTTATAACTTCAAAAATCCCCAAAAGCCTTGTTCTATAAGGATTGTAGATATTGACGACCAAAAACCCTTGGAATTATTGCTCTGTCTAGGTTGGAGCGATTTTTTCCCTCTATTTAGCGACAACTCTATTGAAATCATTAATGCAGCTAGAGAGAATTCATTAACAGAATTAGTAAATCCGCTTGGAAGTTTTTTTCAGTGAAAATAACTTAGAAAAATATTATTTTTCAGATACAACAAAACAAATATAGGACTTATGCGAAAGAAAAATTATACAGCATTTGTAGGAGTTAACGGTCGTTCATCCCCGCTATCTGTAGTGGTTTGCGTAAGTCATGAAATAGTAATACAAAATTCACGCAAAGTCAGTTACATCTTAATTTGTGATTTATTCCTAAAAGAAAAAATTATAAATTCCATAAATTCTAAAATTCCCACCTTTTTTCCTCTTTTTTATTATGTTTTTCTTTCTCTGTTCCCAGCTCCGCTGTTCCTTGTGTCCTCACGCTTTGCAATATTTTATGAAATTGGTGTAAGAAAATAAATTTACCAGATTTGCTCGCCTAATTGGAGGAAGTTAAAAATCAACCTTGAAACTATAATCTATAAATTTATGATTCTGCTTCTTTAAAGCAAAAATTTTAGTATTTTCTTCCTGGTAACTTAATAAGTTTTTAGTATAATTAAAATATGTTCTAAGAGTTGAGCGCTTTATATCATCTCTGGTAGCATCGGAGCTTGTATAGAATAAAGTCACAATTAGAAGAAACCCTTCTGCCTTCTGCCTTTTGCATAGCTGTCTTCCTTCCACCAAAATATAAGTACTCAAGTGGACATGATATGATGCAATAATTATAATAGTAAAAAACAATGACATTAAGTAAAAAAGAAAGAAAAGATAAGATTCGTATAATCGCCAAAAATTCAGGTATAAGACAAGAGTACCTGGATTTAAAACTGACAGATGACGACATCTTGGAAGTGTATGAAAACCTACGTCCTTTGCAAATTGTCAAACCTGCGAATACTTACAACAGATATATGTTAAGTCAAAATACAGGTGAAGCAAATAAAAAGGCAAAGATGGCAGAAACGAAAGCTAATGCAGAAAAAGAAAGAGCAGATCGAGCTGAGAGTCAACTACAGCAATTTTTAAATCCGGAAAATTCTGAGCTTCTACAAATAGGTCGATGGTTAAAAAATGCACTATCTAAAGTAGGTAAAGAACGTGCTGAATTATTAAAAGAAAAAGACTTAGTGCATAAGACTGACTACGAACATCATGTAGAAGATATAAAAGATGCTATGGAAGAACATCAACAAATTGCAGAGGAAGTTGTTTTAGAAAGTCATCAACTCAAAAAAGAAGTTAACACTAAGCTTGATGTATTAAGACACCAACAAAATATGACCAAGAAATATATTATCAAGCACTACGGTATGGATATATGGCAGAAAATTGAATATTATTTTGATAAAAAAGTGGTTTAAAAGAGGTAGTTTCAATGAAGATAGTTCAAGGTTTAAATTATCGGCAATGGCAACAAAGAAATACAGATAAGTTTAAAACTCTGACAGTTGCACAACAAAAGGAAGCTCGAGCGCAAGGATTTTTCAATCGAGGATGGGATAAAGTTCAAACATCATGGGATATACTGATGTCTTTTGTTAATATAGCGAATAACAATGTTGTCACTATGTTCGATCATAAACTTAACAAAGGGGATCTTATTGGCGCCATCGATCGCTCGCTCCATGAAACAGAACATATTGAAGAAGTTTTAAACCAGCAAGTTGACAAAATTGACCAAATTTTGCAGAAAGCAACAGATATATTTAACAAAACTAAAAAACGGTTTGCTACATATGAAACAGCAATGGAGCATAGATACAATGAGCAAAGTAAGACTTGATAAACTATATACACTATACGACGCTTCTGAAATCAAAGATATTTGGGATGCAGCTCAAACAGTACCCTGTATCAAAGACCCAAAAGAGGGTTTGATCAGTCCATATAAGTATCGAACTAATAAAAGCTTCAAACCATGTCCCTATTGTGGAAAAAAAATGGTGCATGGTAGACAATATTCTACTCAGTCCAAGGAAGAAGCTAAAAAACGAGGTTATGAGTACAAAACAGTCGATGGGAAACTATACATAAATCAAGCGGGTTCATTTTACTATCACGAACATTACGTTACCATTGACCACAAATTGAATAAGGCACGTTTCCCAGAAAAAATGTTTGATTATGATAACCTAGAAGCAATTTGTTGGCGTTGCAATAATGAAAAAAGTGATAATCTTATATTTGAATTAGAACATAAACTAGAACATCTTAAATCATTAAAGGAGTCTGTTTTTAACAGATATCCAAATGCAAATTCATGAAATATTTGGTATAGGAAAATTGCTCGCTAGTGCCAACAAATTTTATAGTTACAGCAGTTTTGGAGTTGATGAGGTACAAAATTTTAGGACTTTAGGGAGTAGGGAGTAGGGAGTAGGGAGTAGGGAAAAAAAGATTAGCCTTAAAAGTGTACCTCATGCTTCCTAAAAAGTGCTGTAAATTTTTACTGCCACTAGCGATCGCCTGTCAAATTCTAGCTAAAGTATTATATCATGTCCGGTTGAGTAGTTATAAATAAGGGAGTAGGGAGTAGGGAGTAGGGAGTAGGGAGTAGGGAGTAGGGAGAATAAAAAGATTTGTACTGCAAGTGACTGTTTTGGTTTTTTTCATCACTAATTATCCGGACATGATATTATAGTGGTTTTCACAAAGGTAGATTACAAAACTTCTGCCCTCTGCCTTCTGCCTTTTGCCTTTAAGCCAAAATCTCTGTACTCTATGAAACATGAAAACTGCTATATGACTTCTTCCCTCTTTTTCCATTCAGCTATTTTGATATCACACTCCAGACAGCTAGGATTTTCTATTTTCAACTGCTTGATTTGATCAAACAACCCGCTATATAATTCCTGAGCAATTGTTACAAATAATAATGAGTTAACTACTACAATAATTTGACTGATAACTGTTAGTGTAACTCCTCCGTAGGAAGCTAATTGTTCGCTGAAATGACCTATTTTCATTGGGCTTAATTTGCTCGTATTTCACTAAATAAAGTTGCTTATTTCTATTAAGACCCTACATTTTTATATATGACTTATTTCTTTATGCTTAATTCAGTTTTTTTTAATATTTCTTAATTTTAAAAAATCATCAAATCAAAATTTAATTTACTGTTTTAATTGATACAAAACAACTCGATTACGCCCTGCTTTCTTAGCCTGATACAAAGCTTCATCAGCCCGTTGAATAATCTGTTCCCCTGTAGTTCCATGTAGAGGAAAACAAGCCACTCCCAAAGAAACAGTAATATATAGCAAAGTTTCTCCTTGATTTTGTAATGATAATTTACTCACTCCCGAACAAATCATATCTGCTCTTTTTTGAGCAATTTCTAGAGTAGTATTAGTTAATATCACAGTCATTTCTTCTCCACCATAACGACAAACAATATCATATTTTCTGACTTTTGTCTGTAAAAAATGTGCTATTTTTTGGAGTACAATATCTCCTACATCATGACCATAAGTATCGTTAAACTGTTTAAAGTGATCGACATCTACCATGATAATACTTAGAGGTTGTTGATAACGTTTCGCTTTGATAATTTCTTGCTTGAGAGATTCATCTAAATAGCGTCTATTAAATAAACCTGTTAGGGAATCACGAATACTTTCATTTCTTAATTTTTCTCTAAGTTTGAGGTTGTACAGTCCTAAAGAAATTTGTTCGGCGACAGTACGAGCTAACTGTTGTTGATAGTTACTAATTCCTTGTGGCAGTTCACTTTGTAGATAAAATATCCCCCAAACTTTACCTTGAGATAACAGGGGTATACAAATAGTGCCAGTAATTTGAGGTTTCTGATGAACGTGACTACAAAATAATTCTGGTTGAGTATTGCTGGCAATATGAATTTGTTGATGGCGCAATGCCGAGCAATGACTAAATTCAAGCAACATTTCACTATGCGCTAGATTGCCATAATGACTAACACTTTCAAATTTATTGTTATCTTCATCTCTTGATAACACGATGCCAGAAAAGTCTGGAAACAATTTTTTGATAAATTCTGCTAGCATTTTTTTCGTATCTTCAATTTTTTCGCAAGCTTGTAAAAAATCTATCATTTGGTTAATAGTTGCCATTTCTTGATTGTGTTGCTCCAGTCTATTTACTGATTCTTGTAAATGCTGTACTTTTTGCTCTAGATGATTATTATTACGATGCAACATTTCAATTTTCTCAGTTTGTAAGCGATCGACTTCCTGTTGTAATATCTGAATCATGCCATACATATCCACAGTATTCAGATTCTCCAACAAGCTAGTTTGCGTAACGATCCCTAACAATTGGTCATTACTACCACATACTACTAATCGCTTTACTCGCAACCTTTGCATTTTTTGATGAGCCACCCATAAGCTATCAAACGGAGTCAAACTATGTAAAGGTGTACTCATAACTTTTGAAGCTCTGAATTGTCTGATATTCATCCCCAGTGCTTGAAATTGCACAATGTCTCTTTCTGTGACAATTCCAATGGGATATAATTGCTGTTGTGGATCTGTGCGCACTATTACTATAGAACTCACTTGATACTTTGCCATTTTTTCTGCTAGAGCAAATATAGATAGATCGGGCGATCCATGAATAACATTAGTAGTCATCACTTCTTTCACCTGTCGATGTTTGAGTAAATCGACTGATTTTAAAGAATTACGGAGACTTGTTACTGTAATTAAGCCTACTAATTCCCCTGTCTTGGATAATACTGGTAGATGACGAATTTTATGCTGCCGAAAACAATTGACAACTGTTAAAATATTTTCGATATCTGAAGCAACTATTGTAATCAACTGCCGAGTCATCACATCATTGATTTTCAGATTTTCTATAGAAATTTCTTGGGTAATTAAGCGTACTATATCTCGCTCGGTTAGTATTCCTAATAGTTGATTATTTTCTACTACTAATAAACAACTCGATCGCTTGCTTGGCTTTATACTTTGATTTGATTCTGTAACTGCATCAATCCCCTCATCTTCCTCCCTAGCTTGACTGAGCTGATTTATTGCTTCAGTCAGTGGCATATCTGAAGTAACTATCAGGGGATTTTTTTCAATTGCTTTCTCAATCTGTGAGTTTAAAAATTGACCTGTGTTAGTAGACATGGCTCTTCAACAATTAATAATTAATAATTAATAATTAATAATTACCTCTCCTGTAAGCATTCAGCCGTCAGCCGTCAGCCGTCAGCCATCAGCTATTGCTTTTAGTTTAGGAGAAAAGCAATATTTAACTGTATTACTACAAAAGTTGCCTCCCTTGCCCTTAAAGTAAGTTGTTAATTTAAACACCGTCCTTTAAGGAGAGAGTCTTGTTGCTGAAGTCCGCAGTTCCGACCTAGGAGGCTAGCTGACCGCTAATAGCTGTTTGCGCAGCATTCCGTAGGAAATGCTTACCCTCTCCTTGAAAACGGATAGGATTGACTAATCATGAAAATTTTTTCTTATTTCTCCTTTAGTGGAGATATCTAATCAATATTAAGTAGAAGTAGTAGAATACAATTTGTACATTCTACCACTTCTAAATAATACAAAAATGTTATGGAAGAAATTTTAGGTTGTAAGTTTTAGGTTAATGGTTCAATTGACAATAAGGTGGTAGATTATAGCTAAAATATATAACTTAAATAATACCATTTTTCTATGAAGTTGTGACGGCATTGGTAAATTAGTGCATGATATTAATCTTAACTACTTAGGAGTCAACCCACCCCTCGCCCCTCCCCTTCCCAACCCACCCCTAGCCCCTCCCAGGAGGGGAGGGGAAGTCAGGAGTCAGGAGTCAACCCACCCCTCGCCCCTCCCCCTCCCAGGAGGGGAAGAAAGAAGAAGAAACAGGAGTAGAAGGATAAAGTTTTTTGGTCGCGTAAAGGTCATGGACTTCTATCGCGCTCTTATCCGGACATGATATCATACCTCAAATTACCAACGCCCCATTTTTCTATGAAGTTGTGACCAGATAGAAAATTATTAAGTGCATCGTTACAAAGAAATGGTATTAGTACATTTGGAGTATAGAACCCCCGATCGTATCTTTTAGCTCTCTCCAGAAAAGAGGGAGTAGGGAGTAGGGGCGAATCGCGATTCGCCCGTACAGGAGTAGGGAACCAACCCCTCGCCCCTCCCCCGACCGTGGAGGGGAAGAATTGATGACACGCTCTACAATAATTGATTTGATTTTTGATGATTGGAAATGTCTTTCTCCGAAAAGATATATGCTTAAGTTAAGTAATAGGAGCGTACGCCTAAATTTTTAGAGATGCCACTCAGGGGTTTTATAGTCTGAATAATCTTGAAATAGCAGTCAGCAGTCAGCACTCAGCGGTCAGCGGTCAGCTCTCAAGACGTATGATGGTGGATACTCAAGAGAAACAGATCCGCGTCTACCAACCCCCGGAACACACACACCACGCGCTTTTTCAAATATAGTGGGGGACTTAAACCCGCCGATTTTAGCTGTTAACGCAGTTCCTCTGTAAGAGGCTAGCTGATAGCTGATAGCTTGTTAATATTGGCGTGATTTGGCAATTTTTAAACTAAGTAAAACTACTGGTATAATCCCTACCAATACAATAGCTAAGGCCGGACCTGCTGCCTCAGTTAACCTTTCATCAGAAGCCAAATTATAAACCCTGACTGCTAAGGTATCAAAATTAAACGGACGAATTACCATTGTTGCAGGTAACTCTTTCATCACATCCACAAAAGTTAACATTGCTCCCGTTAATAACCCTCCCCACATCATCGGTGCATGAACTTTAACCAGAGTCTTCGTGGGCCCATAACCTAAACTTCGGGAAGCATCATCTAAACTTGGCTTGATTTTGAGCAAGCTTGACTCCACAGCACCAAATGCTACCGCCATAAACCTTACCAAATAAGCAAACACCAATGCTGTAATAGTGCCACTGAATAATAAACCAGTTGAAAACCCGAACACTGAACGCATAAAACTATCAATAATATTATCAACCGCACCAACGGGAATCAAAATTCCCACTGCAATAACTGAACCTGGCACAGCATAACCCATTGCAGCAATGCGGGTTGATAAACGCATTCCCAAATTTCGATTCAACCGCACTCCATAAGCCATAATTAAGGCGATCGCCACGGCTAAAACAGCAGTAATTCCTGCCAAAATCAAACTATGGGAAGCATAACTCCAAAACTTTCCCCGAAAACTTTCCGCACTTTCAGCAATAGTCATTTCTAATAATAATCCTGCTGGCAACAAAAAACCTAACAAGACTGGCAGCAAACAAGCAAATAAACTGACCATTGCACGTATTCCACTTAAGTGAAACTGCTGCAATTTTTGATATTGACTGCTAGTTTGATAATATTTTGCCTGCCGACGTGACCATAACTCCAGCAAAATTAACCATAAAATAAATAACATTAATACTGCTGCTAGTTGTGCTGCAGCAACTCTCTCTCCCATGCCAAACCAAGTCCGATATATGCCAGTGGTAAATGTTTCTACTCCAAAATATTGCACTGTACCAAAATCATTGAGAGTCTCCATCAGTGCTAGAGCTAAACCTGCCATTATTGCTGGCCGCGCTAAAGGTAAAGCTATTTTGTAAAAGCTATGCCAAGGGTTGCATCCCAGGGAGCGACTAGCTTCTAAAGTACAGGTTGATTGTTCTAAAAAAGCAACTCGTGTTAGTAAGTAAACATAAGGATATAGGGTAAGGGTTAACAAAGCGATCGCTCCTCCCATGGAACGGATCTCCGGGAACCAATAATCATTAACACTTGCCCAACCAAATACCTCTCGCAACCACATTTGTACAGGCCCATAAAATTCTAGTAATTCTGTGTAGGTGTAGGCCAGAACATAGGCGGGAGTTGCCAATGGT
>NZ_JAAHHG010000011.1 GCF_010692555.1 Okeania sp. SIO3B5
ATACCTTTTAGAGCCTTTAGTTTTATGAGATAATGACAAACTTTACCTTTCTTAATTTCTTAATTCGTTTCTTCAGTGGCTTAGGAGCATCAACCTTTGTACCGTCACTAAATGTAGCAAAGGTTTTGATACCTAAATCTATACCTACTGAATTATCAGTTTTAGGTAAGATTTCTGGTTGTATTTCTACTACAAAACTCAAGAAATGTCTAGTAGGGGCGATTCGCGAATCGCCCCTACAATCTTTAATTACTGTTACTGATGATGGAGCAGCAGGTAACTCTCACGGGCGAAACTATTTTCACCTTTCCAATCTTGGCTAAATAGATTTTATGTTGACCAACTTTAAATCCTCATGCATGTAAATCTAGCAGTTTGCTTTGACTTTCTACTTTTAAATCGCGGAGCGTTGCGAGGAACGAAGCAATCTGGAGGTTTAACAGGTTTACCTTTTCTCTGACCTTTAGTCGATTTGAAAAAGTTTTGATAAGCTTGGTTTAAATCATTTAAAGATTGCTGTAATGGTATAGCAGAAACTTCTGACAACCACTCTCTATTTTCAGTTTTTTTGGCTTGAGTAATAAAAAGCTTTTGTAGCTCAGAATTAATGGGTTTCTTTTCTCCTGAATTATGCTTTTCTTGGCAGCAAGCTAGACTATCATTCCAAACCACACGGACACAACCAAATAGCTTTGCTAATCGGTATTTTTGTCCGGGTGTGGGATAGATACGATACTTAAATCTAGCTTTCATAATTTGACTATTAAACTAACAATATGATAACATATTTGTTTAAATAAAATCAACCACTAAAAAGTCGCCCTAGAAGGGTGAGGCTTTAAACCCAATTTTCTGGTAAATGCCTTTTTTGATTTTGTGATTAAATTTTTTATTAGAATACAACCTTATAATCATAAATAAGTAACAAAGAAATTATATATACTAATAAGTTATGTCTATAATACTTACTTTCCTTATATAATTAGTTAATGTTATGCCTGTTCAAACACTGAAATATGCTTACTTCCCTGGCTGTGTTGCTCAAGGAGCTTGCCGGGAGCTTTACCAATCGACTCAAGTTCTTACTCAAGCTCTGGGAATAGAGCTAATAGAATTGAAAAAAGCTGCTTGTTGTGGTTCTGGTACTTTTAAAGAGGATTCTCAACTACTAGAAGATACTGTTAATGCCCGTAACATAGCTTTGGCCGAAGAGTTAAATTTAGCCTTACTAACGCACTGTAGTACTTGTCAAGGGGTAATTGGTCATGTCGATGAACGTCTCAAGGAATCTCAACAAACCAATCCTGACTATGTAGATCAAGTTAATGGCCTTTTACAAAAACAAACTTGTTCTCCCTATCAAGGCAGCACAGAGGTCAAACATTTACTTCATGCTCTAGTTGCAGATTATGGTCTAGAAGAAATTCAACATCGTGTTACTCGTAAACTTTCTGGCCTCAAATGTGCTGCGTTCTATGGTTGCTATCTACTTAGAGGTCAAACTAATTTGCCATTAGATGACCCCTATCAACCAGAATCTATGGAAAATGTGTTTCGGGCTATTGGGGCAACTCCAATTTATTACCGAGGGCGGACTCAATGTTGTGGTTGGCCTCTTTCTAGTTATGCCACCAATCAAGCTTTTCAAATGGCCGGAAATCATGTGAGCGAAGCTATTGACAAAGGTGCTGATTGTATGGTAACACCTTGTCCTTTGTGTCACTTAAATTTAGATTCTCGTCAACCAGAGGTAGAAAAAGTGATTGGACGTAAGTTAGGTTTACCAGTGTTGCACTTACCTCAACTGATAGCTTTAGCTTTGGGCATTTCTCCAACAGAATTGGGTTTGGATCGTCATGTAGTTTCAACTCGTCCAGTATTAGAAAAGTTAGGACTATAGCGCTGTGCGCAGGCAACAGGCAACAGGCAACAGGCAACAGGCAACCCACCCCTAACCCCTCCCAGGAGGGGAATAAAAGACCGATAGTATAAGACTTTTAGCTATTGGACATTTATTGTAATTTGTAAATATACCAGCGCACATTGCTATATAGCTAAAGTCAGAAGTCAGAAGTTAGAAGTCAAAAGTTAAATTATTGCTGTGACTAAATTTGAGAGGAGCAAGAATGTCCTAAGAGTAATGGCGACTGCTATATAAATAAATTCAGATACGCCCTTCTCTACTCTGAAAAAGTTTGGTCATTCATCACTAATTTACCCGAACGTTGAGAAATTTTAAGTTTTTCAACAGTGTTTATCAAGGATGAGAAGTGGTGCGGTAAACTAAGTCGAAGCATTCACTTCTAAAACTTGCTGTCTCATCTGCCTTTATGCAGGTACGGCAAAATCAATTTGTTGGGAGAATTTAATTCATGTCTCATTCAGTAAAAATTTATGATACTTGCATCGGTTGCACCCAGTGTGTTCGTGCTTGTCCATTAGACGTTCTAGAAATGGTACCTTGGGATGGTTGTAAGGCAGGCCAAATTGCTTCATCTCCTCGTACTGAAGATTGCATTGGTTGTAAGCGTTGTGAGACTGCTTGCCCTACTGACTTTTTGAGTGTCCGAGTTTACCTTGGCGCTGAAACTACTCGCAGTATGGGTTTGGCTTACTAATACTCTTTTCCCTCTATTGGTTTTTGGTTTTAGATTTAATAGAGGGTTGGAAAATTTTAGATATAGCAGAAGAAAGAAGGAAGAAGAAAGAAGGAAGAAGGAAAATTTTACGTTTTCTGAGTTTTAAGCTTTTGATCTGTCCTAACCTTTTCTGCGATTGTTATCAGGTATAATAAATAAAAATTTTGTAGAGGGAATTAATAATTTTCCCTCTATTTTTTATTTAGTTTCTACAATTATTACAGGAGTTTGGAACTGATAACTGATAACTGAAATGACACCAAATTCAAATGAAGTAATTAATTTTGTAGATAAATATACTACCAAGTACGGCCATATTGCTTCGGCAATGAGAGAGCTTGTGGGTAAATTTCTGCCGATCCAAGTCATTGAAGACTCTCCACCTTTTGCAGTTGCAAGGTTGGGGGTATTTTCCCGAGCAGGACAAGCGCCAATTGTTGAAGAACTTGTCATGTACCTGCCTAATTCTCGTCATAGAGCTCATATTCATGATGAATCAGATGCAATTATCAAAATAATTACTGGAACTGGTGTTGTAGTTATTAACGGAAAGCCTATACCTTACCAACCAGGTGATGTGCTTGATTTCCCAAAAAGTATCAGTCATGGTTTTGAGGTAGGAGATGAAGCTACACTTTTCCTATCTACTCAAACGCCTGGGATTATCAGAAGTGATGGCTCTGTAGACTTTAGATATGCAGATTGAAAAGAGAGTTCTACTTCACGTTGATATTCCCCTGGCTGAAGTTGCTAAAAGGTGAAGCACTTATAGCTAAAAGCTGATAGCTAGTTAATTGGCTATGAACTTGAGAATTGTCCTAACAAAACCTGCAATTGCTATGACAAAGAAAAACCTTATTCTCCTACGGGATAACTAACTTTGAGTAAGTATTATATATAGTCAAAGTTAGTCAGAATAAAAAATAAAATGTGTGGAATTGTTGGTTATATTGGGACTCAATCAGCTACAGAAATTTTACTATCAGGACTAGAAAAACTAGAATATCGGGGTTATGATTCTGCCGGATTGGCCACTGTTTGGGAGGGGCAAATTCAATCTGTCCGTGCTAAGGGTAAACTACACAACCTACGAGAAAAATTGGCCGGAATAGAAACACCAGCTAATATTGGTATTGGTCATACTCGTTGGGCGACTCATGGTAAACCGGAAGAATATAATGCTCATCCTCATACTGATGATACTGGACGAGTGGCAGTAGTTCAAAATGGGATTGTTGAAAATTACCGGGAGTTACGCAAAGAATTAGAAGAGCGGGGACATAAATTTATTTCTGATACTGATACGGAAGTTATCCCCAACTCGATCGCAGAATTTTTATCTAGTTTTGCTGAAGGCAAAAGGGAAGCATTTTTAGAAGCTGTACGTCAGACGGTGAAGAAACTGGATGGAGCATTTGCGATCGCTGTTGTTTGTGCAGACTATCCCAATGAACTTATTGTTGCTAGACAACAAGCTCCTATATCTGTTGGTTTAGGACAAGGAGAATTTTTCTGTGCTTCTGATACTCCTGCTCTTGTATCCCATACTCAAGTTGTTGTCAGTTTAGAAAATGGTGAAATAGCTCGTTTAACACCTCTGGGGGTAGAAATTTATAACTTTGCAGGCGATCGCGTGAATAAAGTACCCCGTATTCTTAACTGGAGTCCGACTTTAGTTGAGAAAAATATTTTTAAACATTTTATGCTCAAGGAAATTTACGAGCAACCAAATGTTATCCGGGGTTGTTTAGAAACTTATATTAATAATAATTGGGATATTAATAATGATCGTGTTTTTCCGACTAATTTAGAGTTATCCCCTGCTCTATATCAAGATTTAGAACAAGTTGAAATATTTGCCTGTGGTACGAGTTGGCACGCTAGTTTAATTGGGAAATATTTATTAGAACAATTAGCGGGAATTTCAACTACAGTTAATTATGCTTCTGAAGCTCGTTATGCTCCTTCTCCTCTGAAAAGAAATACTCTAACAATTGGTGTTACTCAATCTGGAGAAACAGCAGATACTTTGGCAGCTTTGGCAATGGAAAAACAACGGCGTTTAGATAAACCAGCCGAATTTTCATCAAGGATGCTAGGAATTACTAATCGAAGTGAAAGTTCTATTGCTAGTTTAGTAACTCAAATTATTGATATTCGAGCAGGTCTTGAAGTTGGTGTTGCTGCAACTAAAACATTTGTGGCACAGGTAATGGCTTTTTATTTATTAGCTCTAGAATTAGGCTGGCGGAAACAATATTTATCTGGTGAAGAAATTGCAGAAATTGTTAATGGTTTGCGACAGATACCTGCACAAATGGAACAGATATTAGAAACTCAAGATAGCCAAATAGAAGATTTGGCTCACCAGTTTAATGATACTCAAGATTTTATATTTGTGGGTAGAGGAATTAATTATCCAATTGCTTTAGAAGGTGCTTTGAAACTGAAGGAAATTAGTTATATTCATGCTGAAGGATATCCCGCTGGTGAGATGAAACATGGTCCGATCGCTTTGTTGGATGATAAAGTACCTGTAGTTGCGATCGCTATGCCTGGTTTAGTTTATGAAAAGGTGCTTTCTAATGCTCAGGAAGCTAAAGCGAGAGATGCAAAGTTAATTGGGGTGACTCCTGAAAGTACGGAGGCGGATGTGTTTGATAATCTGTTGGCGGTGCCTGCAGTGGATGAGTTGTTGTCGCCAATGTTGACTGTTATTCCTTTGCAGTTGTTAGCTTATCATATTGCTGCTCATCGTGGTTTGGATGTGGATCAACCACGGAATTTGGCGAAGTCGGTGACTGTGGAGTAACGTTTCAGTGAACAGTTATCAGTTATCAGTATCTTCTGTTGAGTAGACGCAAGCTAAGTTTGAACAATATCTCAAGGCAAGTTCAGTAGGGTGCGTTAGACGGCTAAAATTTAGACGGTGAAAGGCATTTAACAATCCGTCGTAACGCACCATCTTAGTTGTGTCAGTCTACTACTAGCGGGCAAGATGCCCGCACTACAGAGATTTCATCCTTAATATTGGAAACTGCTGTAAATTCCTTGGTTTAATATTCAAGACTTTTCTTCTCAGAGTCGTTCCACAAAATACTTATAATTTACTATAGAGAGAAATTAGAACTTGAAAGATTCTATTACTAAGTCTTTGAATATTGACTGGGATTGAGTTCTTTCCCATTAAAATCAGTTGAAAAACTCTTGAAAAACGAGCAATGAAAAATAAGGTGCGTTAACGGAGTGTAACGCACCCTACCCTATCGGCGATCGCACTAATCATCTTGGTAGTGCATCAACGACCTTTATTCCTTGAACAAGAACACTATATTCATGTATATCCTTGACTTGATCGCACAAAATCCTTTCTGTTTGAATATTTACGATAATTGTTGAGGCAAGTGCCAACCCAAACATCACCCCCCCTGTTTTTTGATCGTTGAGAGCAAATAAAACGTTATACTGATAGGTCGTTTTGTGTGCTTCTCTACTGGACCAAAATATGCTTGCTTCACCCTCTTTAAAAGTAAGATTACTAAAAGCTTTGACAATTACATTTCGATATTGATTCAGTTGATCTGAGCTTAAGATCACAGACAAATGATTCTTTAAAGCATCGGTAATTTTTTGTATTATAGCATTGGCATTTGCTGATGATTGCGTAAAAGGCTCGTTTATAATTCCAGCACAATATAAGCTAGAATCTTGATTTATAATATCTCTAGCTTTATTTATATCAAATGATAAATTTTGGGGATTAATAGCTCCCTGCAAAACTCGACCTATACGAATTGCTTGTACAATATATTCTTGATTAACAGAGAAGACTAGTCCAAAATTTAGAGAAGGTTTTCCCAACTCTTGAACCAAGCTAAGAATTTTCATAACGTGCATTTTTGATTTTTCTAGAAACTCTTTGTCACTCATTAACATAGAAAAGTGAGGTTATCAAATATTGCATCTACACCTCACTTAAGACTTGTGTAAAAATAACCTGAACAGTTTTGTTATAGAAACTCTGGATGCACAATATATTTCAGGTAAAATTTGTACAACTTATTTTTACATGGCTCCTTAACAGCTAATAATAGCTAACCTTTCAAAGCTTCAACAACTGTAATTGCTTTAACTTGGACATTGTATTCATGTTGATCTTTGATGGTGATAAACAGAACTTGTTTTTTGTCAATATTGACTTCTATTGTTAAACCAATAGGAAGTGCCGCCATAACACTACCAGTACTTTTATTTTGAATAGCAAATAAGATATTGTATTGGTAAGTAGTTTTATGCGCTTCCTCTGACTTCCAAAATATCCAAGCGTTGCCTTCCTGGGGGGCAAGATTAGTAAATGCTTGGGTAATTGCTTCTGAATATTGAGCTTCTTGTTGGGGTTGTAATGTTGCCATCAAAATGGTTTTCAAAAGAGCTTTCAATTTATCAACCATTGCGGAAACTTGAGCAGTAGATTGTTGAATCGTTTGATTGATAGTACCAACAACCGCCATTTCAGTATGCTCCTGAACCAACTGTAAGGCTTTGTCAAAATCAAATTCTAAAGTCTTGTGGTTGATAGCTTGCTGAAAAACTTGGGACATTTCAAGTGCTTGAGGAAGATATTTTTTTTCAACAGAAAAGATAGACTTAAAATTAGTAGGTTCTTCTGCTGTAAGAACAACAACTTGGTTGAAATTGTGAGCTTGTTCTGAAGTTTTCATGGTTTATTCGCTCCGATTTTAACTGGTATTTGGGATTTAAAAATTTTTCTTAAATCCCACGAAACATTACGATTGTATTCCTAACCCCCTAACCCTCGTCCATCGGAAAGTTCAGAACTTTAAGTATAAAAACTTAATAATAAAAGTTCGGAAAATTAGGAAAGTTAGGCTAAAATACGGAGAAATGTACTCCATACCCTTCCCTATGTCAGTTGCAACAGTTATACAACTCCTAGATGACCTAGTTCTTAGCAAAACTGGTGAAAACCTCAGCCATATCCAGAAGACGATTATCAAAGGGAGTTTAGAGGGTAAAACTTATTCAGATATTGCCCATGAATCCTATTTAACTGAAGGTCATATTGGGGATAAGGGATCAGAATTATGGAAACTTTTATCTGAGGTTTTGGGAGTGGACATTCATAAACCAACAGCAAGGGTAATTTTAGAGAATATTCAGTTTTCTAATATTTCATCAGAGGGGGATTTTCTAGCACTTCATAACCTTCATATCTGCACCGATAATCCTAACTCTAAAGAAGCTAACTCACCTCCCGAAATAATCCCAACTAAATCCTATCTAGACTTAGGAACTGCCCCAGAAATTTTGCGCTTTTATGGCAGAATTGAGGAACTGAATACCCTAGAAAAATGGATAGTAGGCGATCGCTGTCGTCTCATTACCCTATTAGGACTCAAAGGAAGCGGAAAAACTGCTTTATCTATCCAACTAATCCAACAAATTAAACACCATTTTGACTATATCATCTATCGAAGTTTATATTTTTCTCCTCCCTTAGATAAACTCTTAACTAAACTCCTACAAATCTTCCCAAAATCAGCAAAAACGCCAGAAGATACAGAAGATAAAATCTGTTTTCTTCTTAACTATTTTCGTCAATATCATTGTTTAGTTATCCTTGATGATTGGTATCAAATCTTTAAACCCGAACACCTCGCCGGAAGGTATAAAAACGGTTATGAAGATTATCATTTATTCTTGGAAAAAGTTGGTCAAAAAAATCATCAAAGTATTCTCCTCTTAAATAGTCAAGAAACATCTTCAGAAATCGCTGTATTAACTAAGACTAACCCCTTCATCCGTTCCTTAACTTTATCCAGCTTAGGTAATTCTGCTAAAGAAATTCTCAAAGATTATCAACTGTTAGATGTGGACAAGTGGGACATTTTAATAGAAAATTATCAAGGCAATCCTGAATGGTTGCATATAATTTCCGTAATGATTCAAGAGTTTTTTAGGGGTAGTGTTGCTCAATTTTTAGCTATGAATCCTTTAATTTTCACTGAATCTCTCAAGAATATATTCGATGAAAAATTCCAACGTCTTACCCAAAGTGAGAAAGAATTAATATTTTTTATAGCTCAAGAAAATGACCCCATTTATTTAACAAAACTCTTAGAGAAACAATCTGTTTCTATCACTGATTTATTAATGGTTATAGACTCCCTTAAAAGACGAATTCTACTCGAATTAAAACCTAAAAATCAAGAGACAATTTTGTTCCTTAATCCCCTATTAAAAGAGTATATTAATCAGCTTTGACTGACCTAATTCAGGAGTTACGCAACTAAATTGTGCTGAAGCGCAACAACGGAAGTTCAAAATCTATTGCACACTTTTAGCTGTGTCAATCCAGTAGGGTGCATTAACGAAGTGTAATGCACATTTTGATAAAGGAGTTATTAAATTATGAATTTAATCAAAATGTTACAAGAAAATCGTTTAATGAAAACACCTCAAGAAATCAATATATTTGAGGAAACTTTAGAAAAAATTGCTAAACATCCTAATGATGAAAATTTAAAAGACTTACATCTTATCTTAGATGATAATTGTGAACATCCTGAAATTATGTTTAGTTTAGTTCATTTTTTAGAAGATTTTGAACTACAAAAACAAATACCAGCTTTTATTGAAGTTATTCCTCAATTAATGATTACTGCACCAGAATGGACAAAAATAATTCACTATCGAATCATTAATGATGAATCTGCTTGTAAAATTTATCAAAATAGTCTGGAATTAGGTAATCAAAAGACACCTCATTTTTTATATCAACTTTTACTAGAAAGTGTTAAAAATCATATCAACTCATCCTCAGAGGTCATGTTAACCTAACTTATTGTACGATTACGATATAAATAAAGTAGGTTTTAAAGAATCAGGAGAAAACTGAGTTATGAGACAAATTACTTTAACCTCCGAACAAGAAAAATTTTTAGAAAAATTATTGAATACTGGCAAATATAACACAGCTCAAGAAGCGATCGCTAGAGCTTTTCAATTATTAGAAGAAGAGGATGATGATATTAAATTACCTTCTTATTTTCAAGGGAATGAATCTGCCAAAAAGTTATTAAAGGAAAAGGTGAAAAAATATCGAGAGGAGCGAGAAAAAAATAAGAATAAACCGATAGACCCCGAAAGAGCAAGGTTGGCAGCAGAATTTAAGCGATTATGTGAAGAAACCCAAGCATTACACTCAGATAATCCTTTAACTGATGAAGAAATTGCTGCGGAAATTCAAGCTTATAGGAGAGGAGAATGAGAGTTATTATTGACACAAATATTTTAGTGTCTGCTGCTGTTGCTGATGGTAAACCAGAAACAGCGATTAATTTTATTATTAGTAGTTCTAATTATGAGTGGATTGTATCAGAGGAAATTTTAGCAGAATATCGAGAAGTGTTAAATCGACTTCAAGAATTTAGAATTTAGAATTTAGAATTACCTTTTCTTATAAATAAGAGGATTGGATAAAAGGATTTTTTTTCTTTTTTCCCAATGAATGGAGAGGCTTTATACCTGAATTTTTCGGTTAATTAAAATTAACAAGTGAGGTAAGACAGGAATGGTTTGATAAGATTGAAACAATTCCGAAATTAATTGAAGTTAATCTTACAGTTGACTTTAAAAGAGACCCTAAAGATGCTAAATTTATCGCTTTAGCAATGGCAAGTGAGGCGGATTTTTTGATTACAGGAGATCGAGATTTTAGTGAGATGAGAGAATTACAAAAAACAATTATTGTTTCGGTTTCTTTGTTCTATGATTTATTTATAAATGAAGAATAGATAAATGCCAAAATTTATGGTATAAATAAAGTAGGTTTTAAAGAATTAGGAGAAGACTGAGTTATGAGACAAATTACTTTAACCTCCGAACAAGAAAAGTTGTTAGAAAAACTACTAAATACTGGCAAATATAATATATTTCAAGAGGCGTTCGCTAGAGCTTTTCAGTTATTAGAAGAAGAGTATGATGATATTAAGTTACCTTCTTATTTTCAAGGGACTGAATCTGCGAAAAAATTATTAAAGGAAAAGGTTAAAAAATATCGAGAGGAGCGAGAAAAAAATAAGAATAAACCGATAGATCCTGAAAGAGCAAGGTTAAGTCAAGAATTGCGAGAATTATTTGATAAAACTCAAGCAATTCCAGAAATTCAAGAGATTACTGAGGAGGAAATCGCCGCCGAAATAGAAGCTTATCGGAGAGGCGAATGAGAATTATTGTTGATACTAATGTTTTAATTTCTGCTGTTTTAAAAGGAAGAAAACCTAGAGCGATTATCCAATTAATTAGCGATAGTTATGATATTAATTGGATAGTTTCTCAAGAGATTTTAGCAGAATATCGAGAAGTATTAAATCGACTTCAAGAATTTAGAATTTAGAATTTAGAATTACCTGTAAGCATTCAGCTATTAGCTGATGGCTGACTGCTGAATGCTTACACTATAACTATTCAACCGGAGATGATATGGGTGTTCGTTTCAGTGGATATAGTGGCTCTTTTCCATTCAATTGCCAAATACTAAATACTAATACTGCCGCCACAGTTAACCATACACAGGAAGGGGCTAAAATTATTCCTGCTGTTGGATTAGTTTGCCAGTAAAAGATAGTAACTATTAAAGCAGATAACCAAGGACCTAAAATTACGACGGGAACAGCAGCACCTAACCTACGTTCTACAGTGAATATTGTATTCCAAGTATCTCCTAAAGCAAGATGCACTGCAAAAACTATTAAAGGAAGCACTAAAAATTGTTGATTCATCTCCTGCCAAACTAATAATGAAGAGATAACTCTTAAGACTGCAATTGTCATCCATACGATGGGAAAAGCTAAAGGTGGAGGTGCCCATTTTGGTCTGACGATACTATCATAAGTCCGACTAGAACGAGTATTATCTAATGGGGAAAAAATTCGCGAACGAATGCTTAATAAGGTAAAAAACATCCCTACAAGTACGGTCCTTAACCAATTAGGAAAAGAAGAATTACTATCAATTAAAATTACCAATTTTTCCATTCCCCAGAAAGCTAAAAGAATGATTCCTATTTGTACAATAGTTCCTAATTTATACATTAAAAGGAGTTTTATATCTAGCTCTTTTGTAGAAGCTATCTGTTGGGGAATGGATTGGTTTTTCGACCCAGTTTTTACCCCCATTACTGTATTGACAAGCTGTTCGACTGTTCCACCATCATTTGATTGAGTCATAATTAGAATATTCAAAAAACTATTATAAAATCCGATTATACAGTAATATTATGTCTGGTTGAGAATTAGATTTTGGTGGAAGGAAGGCAACTATGCTGTTTGCGTAGCATTCTGTAGGAAAGGTTTTTTCTCATTGCCACCTTATTTTATAAACGCTCCGATGCTACTGGAAATGATATAATTGCCAAGTTATACCAAATTGAAATGAAACTGCATAGAATAATATTTCAAGTATAATTGACTCCAGGTAAGCGTAGTGGCGTGTCAAGCTGAAAATGGTGTATTAGATGGGGAGTGTGGGGAGGGTGGGAAGTGTGGGGAGGGTGGGGAGATGGGGAGATAGGGAGATGGGGAGATGGGGAGAAAGATTATTTTTGGGTTTATCCGTAGGATAAGCTGCGAAGATCCTCCCGATACCAAACCTATATCTATTGCAACATTTAAGATGAAACAATCCACTACTGGCGTGTCAAGCTGAAAATGGAGTATTAAATTTTTGAGTATAATTCTTGCTCTGACTAAGGTTTGGGGATTTTTCCTAAAACACTATTTCAAGCTTGACGCGCTAGTAGATAAAGATAGAGCAATTTAATGAATTTCATCATTCTATCTAACCTCATATAAAACTGGTATTATACCAATTTGAAAAAAGAATGTTACGAATAGTAATATCATGTCTGGTTGAACAGTTATAAATAAATAACGACGGAGGAGTCAGGAGTCAGGAGGGAAGAAAGAAGAAGGAAGAAGGAAGAAGAATCACAGGAGAAGAAGGAGAAAGTTTTTTTGTCACTAATTATCCGGACATGATATAAGAGCAATAAAAAGACTTTACAAGAAATTTCCCTTTTAAAAAAAAGATGATTTACGCCCTAAAAAATGGTATTAAAGCCATTGCCATACGACTCCTGACTCCTAAGAAATATCCTAGCTATTTGTAGCAAATATTTATCAATTGGGTATTAGTTCATTTTAATACAGATATTTTATTTAATACGAATTTAAAAATTCATGCTATTCAAATCCTTATACTTCTCCTGACTCCTGACTCCTGACTCCTGACTCCTGATTAATTGGAATTTGAATTATAAATTCAGTTCCTTGACCTAATTGAGAATTACAGAATAGTTGACCCCCATGTTTTTGTACTATAATTTCATAACTAATAGAAAGCCCTAAACCAGTTCCTTTTCCCACCTCTTTAGTAGTAAAAAATATGTCAAATATTTTATCTTTTGCCTCTTGAGTAATTCCCCAACCATTATCAGCAATTTTAATTAAAACTGTGTCAGGATTATCTGAATTAATTTCTGTAGTAATCGTAATAGTAGGAATAAAATTTTTATCTGTTTCCAACTTTTCTTCTAATGCATCAATAGCATTACTAAGTAGGTTCATAAATACCTGATTGATTGGAGCTGCATAACATGGAACTAAAGGTAAATCCCCATAATTTTTAACAATTGTAATTTGAGGAAATTCAGGTTTAAGTTTCAATCGATGTTGCAAAATTAACAAGGTACTATCAATTCCTGCATGGAGGTCTACTTCTTTCTTTTTAGACTCATCCAGGCGAGAAAAAGTTCTTAATGATAATACTAATTGACTAATTCTTTCCGACCCAATCTTCATAGAATTTATCATCTTAGGCAAATCTTTAATAATAAACTCCAAGTCAATATCTTCTGAAAATTCTTGAATCTCTGGAACTGGGTCAAGATAATGTTGATGATATAATTTCATCAAATTTAGCAAATTTTGTGTATATTCATCCACATGATCCAGATTGCCAGAAATAAAATTTACAGGATTATTAATTTCATGGGCAATTCCTGCTACTAACTGTCCTAAACTAGCCATTTTTTCACCCTGAACCATCTGCACTTGAGTTTGTTTTAACTCCTGTAGAGTTTTTGTTAACTCTTCAGTTTGGGTACGGGTTTTTTCCAGTAATTCAGCTTGTTGTAAAGCAATACCTAACTGCACTCCCACCTGTGCTAACAAATTAATTTCTTCATCTTGCCAATAACGAGGGCTAGAATTTTGATAAGCAACCAATAACCCCCAAAGTTTATCTCCCTGCAAAATAGGCACAAAAGTTTCATTTCTGGGAAGTTTACCAGCATGAGTCAGTTTACTAATTACAGGATTAATTGCTAAAGGAGTATGAACCATAGGAGTCCATTCATCAATCATCGAATCTGCGACAAACTCCCCACTCCAGTCTGGATAAAAACGATAAATAGCGACTCTCTCAACTTCTAGTAACTGTCGTACCTCTTGAGTAGTAGTCTGAAAAATCGTATTAATATCAAGAGATTGCCGAATTCTATCAATAGTAATTGACAGTGCTTTTTGTCGTTCCGTTGCTTTAGCTAACTCTGCTGCTTGAGTTTGAACTTGTTTCACATACTCAGCTTGTTGTAGTGCAACTCCCAACTGACCACCAATTTGAGCCAACAATTCTACCTCTGCTGCTTCCCACTCACGAGGAGCCGAATTTTGATAAGCTGCCAGCAAACCCCAAAGTTTTTCTCCCTGATAAATAGCTACGATAGCATAAGCTCTTGCTTGATAAGACTCTAATACCTGAATGTAACAGTTACTAAAACCTGCATTATAAATATCGTTGCAGGTGCGATAAACTTTTTGGGCAAAATTTTCGCCTTTGTTTTCCTGCAAATAAGTATCATTCACATAATTTGGCAAATCTCTAACGGAACATAGATTAACATTTGCGGGGATTTTGGGATTTTCCTTTTGTTCCTGGATTAACTTCACCCAACCCTCCGCTACTGACTCAGCAACAAACTCCCCACTCCAATCATCATTGAAGCGGAAGATAGCAACTCTGTCTGCATCCAATAATTGTTGTACTTCTTGGGTAGTTGTTTGGAAAATTGTCTCAATATCCAGAGACCGACGAATTTTATCAACAATTGCAGCCAGAGTTTTTTCACGTTCTGCTGATTTTTCCGTTGCTGCAGCTCTGATAGCTAGTTGTGTTGACTGCTCCTGAACCTTCTGAACATACTCAGCTTGTTGTAGAGCTACTCCTAACTGAGTTCCTATTTGAACTAGCAACTCCACTTCATCCTTTTGCCAATAACGGGGACCAGAATTTTGATAAGCTGCCAGCAAACCCCAAAGTTTTTCTCCCTGATAAATCCCAATAATCCCATAAGACTTGGCTTGATAAGACTCTAATACGTCCATGTAACAGTCACTAAAACCTGCATTATAGATATCGTTGCAGATACGATAAACGAATCCTTGATTAAAAAACCCGCCCTCAGTTTCCTGCAAATAGGTATCAGTATGGGAATTTCCCAAATCTTGCACGGAACATTCACTAACATTTTCCTTGATTTCAGGATTTTTGTTTTGCTCTTGTATTAAAGAAATCCAACCTTCAGCTACTGACTCAGCAACAAACTCCCCACTCCAATCAGGATTAAAGCGGTAGATAGTAACTCTGTCTGCATCCAGTAATTTTTGTACTTGTTGAGTGGTTGTTTGGAAAATTGTCTCAATATCTAGAGACCGACGCATTTTGTCAACAATTGCAGCCAGAGTTTTTTCACGTTCTGCTGATTTTTCCATTGCTGTAGCTCTTGCTGCTAGTTGTACTGACTGCTCCTGAACTTTCTGAAAATATTCAGTTTGTTGCAAAGCCACCCCCAACTGAGCACCTATTTGAGCTAGCAAGTCTACTTCATCTTTTTGCCAATGACGAGGAGCCGAATTTTGATAAGCTGCCAGCAAACCCCAAAGTTTTTCTCCAGGTAAAATTGGCACAAGTGCATAAGCTCTGGCTTCAAATTCTTCTAACAGTTGAACATGACATTCCGTATGACACGCCTGATAAATATCATCAACGGCAAAAGTTTCATTGTTGACATACCGCCCTCCCTGAGTTTCTTGTAAAAAAGTATCTTCAATAATGGGTTGAACTCCGACTAGGGGAGTCCATCCTTCTGCAAAAGACTCCGCAACAAATTCCCCACTAAAGTCAGGCAAGAAACGATATATTGCCACTCGATCTGCTTGCAGTAGTTTTCTTACTTCTTCGGTTGCAGTGGCAAAAATTGTCTCAATGTCAAGAGATAGGCGAATTTTGTCGAATAAATTACCTACAATTTTCTGAGATTTGGCTAACTTTTCCTTTTGTCTACTGATAGCGAGTTGTGCTGCCTGTTGTTCAAGTTGTATGAGAGCATCTTCTTGTTGTAGCGCTACACCAAAATGATCGGCTATTTGTTGGGCAAATTCTATTTCGTACTCTTGCCAACGACGGGAACTACTGCATTGATGAATGCAGAGCAAACCCCAAAGTTCGGGTAATATTTCTGCTCCTACACCTTTGAGTAGAGGCACAACTAAATTTGCCCGCACCTGAAATTGCCCCAATATTTCTGCATGGCAATCACTTAATCCTGCTTGATAAATGTCTGCCACTGCTTGTATTCTACCTTTTTGATAATGAACAGCATATTCTCCTCCAAAACAGTGGTCGTATACTTTAGCTGCTAATGCTGAATCCCAGTCTTCTCCTACATCTTCGGAAACAAATTCCCCTTCCCAATCACGTTCTGGATAAAAACGAAAAACTGCCACGCGGTCTACTTTGAGTAGTTGACGTACTTCTGTGGCAGTAATCTTAAAAATTTCTTCTAAATCTATTGGGGTACGAATTCTCTTGATTACTCTTGCTAAGGCTTTTTGTTGTTGTACTTGGTAATGCGCTGCTTCTAGAAGCTCTGTATTTTTGATTACTACTTCTAGATTTTGAGCCATTTTCTGAGCAAATTCAATCTCCACATCTTGCCATTGCCGAGATCTACTACATTGATGGATACAAAGTAATCCCCATAGTTGGGGTTTAGTTAATGTTGTAGCATCTTTGGTTTTATCTGTTTTTAGTATGGGAACTACTAAATGAGCTTGTACCTGAAACTGTTGGCAAATTTTGGCCTCTGATTCACTTAATGTTGCTTGCTCAATATCTGTGATAGTCTCAATGTATTTTTCTGTATTGTATGCAGCCAATTCTTCCTTAAAAGGCCAATGTTCTACCTTCACTCCTAAAATGGATTTCCAATCATCTGCTACATCTTCGTAAATAAATTCTCCTTGCCAATTTAACTGAGGATAGAAGCGAAGCAATGCGACTCGGTCTGCATTTATTAACTGTCGTATTTCTGTAATAGTAATTTTGAAAATAGTTTCTCGGTCTAGGGATGCTGGAATACTAGCGATCGCTGTTGCTAATTTTTTTTTATATTCTAGATTTTCTACAGACATAATTCATTGATTTATATTAAATATTTTTATATTATTATTAATTTTTTTTATATTTATAGATAATGTTTCAGAGCAAGTATCATTAATATTTATACATCATATACTGAATTTTTTGTATATCTACTACTTATGAATTATAGACACTATCTTAGATGATTTACTTATGATGAATCTTCATTTTTTATAGATAGTAATTGGGTGCATCTCATAGCAAGCAAAAATACTTTTTTCCTATATATTCCCTGTTCCCTGTTCCCTGTTCCCTGTTCCCTGTTCCCTAAAAGCGATAAATTTTTGGCTTTATTCATGCATTGAGATGCACCCTAGTAATTTTGATTTAATTTAACAACTGCATAGTGCAAAGTTATTCTTAAAAACGATTTTCTTTTAAGACTGAAAGTACTACTGAAAAAGGCTTACAGCACCCACAGTTCTTAATGAAGAGCCTCTAACCTTAAGATCCCTGAAAGCCTTAGCTTGCAATAGTTATTCCAATAACTTTGCGCTGTCTGGTTAACAAATTTTTATTTTATTTTATATTGTATAATATAATTGAATAAGTGTCAATTTTCTGTAAAAGTACTTAGGGCTTGCTGATTAAATATCAAAGCATTTACAGATAAAGCTTTTAGCATTTTTAGGGCCTTTAAAAAGTACACCTGTTTCAGTCTAAAACACTGAAAAAGTTAGTATTTTAGGTGCATAGTTGGGCAGAAAAATCATTCTTACAATTCTTACCCCTACCTCCTCGCTCATTCCTATTTCTCCTGTCTTCCCCTCCCCTCCTGAGAGGGGCTAGCGGTGGGTTGGGAGGGGGAGGGGCGAGGGGTGGGTTGTCTCCTACCCTCACCCATAAGATTTTTTCAGCAAACCCTACTTAGTAAGATATTGAGTATTTCAACTATGTCTTTATAGTTGATTGTTTCACCTAAAATAGTGCAGAGCGCTTTTTTCGTCACCCCATCCCCCCATCACCCCATCCCCCCATCACCCCATTTTCTAATGCAACATTTAAGATGAAACAGTCCAATAGGAGGAATTAGTATTAGACATCTCCTCCAAAAGAGGGAGTAGGTGGAAAGAATTAATGTACAGGAGTTACGCACGGACACTAAATCTAGTAAGGGCGATTCGCGAATCGCCCCTACATATCGCGTTTTCAAGGTGAATTTGCGTAAGCCCTGATGATATCAGTTATATCATGTCCGGTAGCATCGGAGCGTGTATAGAATTAAGGTGACAATGAGAGAAAACCTTCTGCCTCCAGCTCCCGCTGCCTCCTGCCTTCGGACCACCAAAGTCTAATTATTCAACCGGACATGATATTAATTCATATCTATTGAAAAGACCATAAATAATCTTGACCTGTACCTGGTCGATACCAGAGAATATCAGAGAAGAGATTGCCGTTAAAGTCTCCAGTTATCGGGGTGTAAGTACCGTTAACTGTGAACTGATTGCTGTTATAACTACCGTCGGAATTGAAGGACCAGATGAAATCTTGACCTGTACCTGGTCGATACCACAGAACATCTGTGGTATCACTACCATCAAAGTCTCCAGTTACCGGGGTGTAAGTACCATTAACTGTGAACTGATTGCTGTTATAACTACCATCGGAATTGAAAGACCATAAATAATCTTGACCTGTACCTGGTCGATACCACAGAACATCTGTAGTACCACTGGCATCAAAGTCTCCAGCTACCGGGGTGTAAGTACCATTAACTGTGAACTGATTGCTGTTATAACTACCGTCGGAATTGAAAGACCATAAATAATCTTGACCTGTACCTGGTCGATACCAGAGAATATCTGTAGTACCACTAGCATCAAAGTCTCCAGCTACTGGAGTGTAAGTACCGTTAACTGTGAACTGTCTACTGGTACGATTTCCATCCTGATCAAAGAACCAGATGTAATCTTGGCCAGGCCCTGGTCGATACCACAGAATATCTGAAGTGCTATCACCGTTAAAATCTCCCACTATCGGCGTGTAAGTACCATTGACTTTGAAGGGACTGCTCTGGTAACTATTGTCAGAGTTGAAGAACCAGATGAAATCCTGGCCTGGTCCTGGTTGATACCAGAGAACATCTGTATTGTTGTCTCCATTAAAGTCACCTGCAATGGGTTCATATTCCCCATTAATTTTGACTTGGGAGTTTGTGTAAGATGGTTCTGCTGAGGTTGTAGTAGATGTAGATATGGCTTGACTATCTGTATTATTGGATTCGTTAGTTTCAGAAATCTCACTGAGGCTGTCAACAAGCATACCGATTTGATAATCTGCGTCCTCATCCCAAGAGAAGGAGTTTGTAGTAGGTAGCAACAAACTTTCGCTTAACACTCCAGTGTTACTATTTCCTGCTAAACTTTCTATTAAGGTAAAACCAAGCAAGAAGTCTTCTTCTGGGTTAATATCACCATCTTCTGATAAGAAGAAGTCTACATAGAAGTTACTAGCATCATCGCTGCCAGTATTTTCTACAGAAAAGTCGATCTCAATAGAATCACCAGGACTAACTTCATCTGGAGTTACTTCCAAAGAACTACTAGATAGATCAATTTGGTCTTCAAATGTAATAGATGTAGATATGGCTTCACTATCTGTATTATTAGATTCGTCAGTCTCAGAAATCTGACTGAGGCTATCAATGAGCATACCGATTTGATAATCTGCGTCCTCATCCCAAGAAAAACCGTCTATAGTAGGTAGCAACAAACTTTCGCTTAACACTCCAGTGTTACTATTTCCTGCTAAACTTTCTATTAAGGTAAAACCAAGGAAGAGGTCTTCTTCTGGGTCAATATTACCATCTTCTGATAAGAAGAAGTCTACATAGAAGCTACCAGCATCATCGTTACCAGTATTTTCTACAGAAAAGTCAATCTCAATAGAATCACCAGGACTAACTTCATCTGGAGTTACTTCCAAAGAACTACTAGATAGATCAATTTGGTCTTCAAATGTAATAGATGTAGATATGGTTTCACTATCTGTATTGTTAGATTCGTCAGTCTCAGGAACAGAATCAAAACGGTCAACGAACATACCGATTTGATAATCTGCGTCCTCATCCCAAGAGAAGAAGTCTATAGTAGGTAGGGAAAAACTATTACTTAGCACTCCGCTATTACTGTTCCCTGGCACACTTTCTACCCAGGTATAACCAAGTAGGTAGTCTTCCAGTGGATCGATATTACCATCCTCAGATAAGAAGAAGTCTACCCAGAACCCACCAGCATCATTGCTGCCAGTATTTTCTACGGAAAAGTCAATCTCAATAAAATCACCAGGGTTAACTTGTTGTGGAGTTACTTCCAAGGAAGTACTAGATAGATCGATTTGGTCGTTAAAGGTAGAGTGAATTAGTTCCAGGTTAATACTACCAACATTACCATTGTATCCATCCACTGCAATATTGTAGGTTTCACCTTCAACGACATCAAAGATAATCTCGCTTTGACTACCATAGTTTACACTATCATCATTGCTTGCTACCTCGGTTAAGTTTGAGAGGGATAAACCAGTATAAGCAGCTAGTATTGTATCAAAATCACTACCGCCAGTATTGACGATTAAAGTACCATCACTAGGAGCAGTCCAATCCCACCAAAGGGATGCACCACCAATGTTTCCTGCATGAAAAGGCTCCGCAGACTCTACAGTTGCATTCTCGTTCGTAGCTGTTTCATTAATCTGTGAACCGCTTAAAGAAATCCTGCCAGCAAAATTATCATTGACTAGGGTATCCGTCTCCAATAACAAAGCTAACTCAACATTACCCGCTGCTCCAGCATATCCATCCACTGCAATTTGATAGTTAGTTCCAGCTTCAGCAGGGAAAACAATTTGGCTTTGCAGACCACTACTATCGTCATTGCTAACAATCTCAATTAAGTTGGAGACTGATGAACCTGTGTAGGCTGCCAAAAGCGTGTCGAAATCGCTACCGAAGGTATCAATAGTCACCAATCCCGAGTTGGGTGCTGTCCAATTCCACCACAGGGAATGACCACCAGAATTTCCAGCATGAAAAGGTTCTCCAAATTCTATGGAAGCGTTGATGCTACTAGCAGTTGCGTTATCAGAAGTACCACTGAGATTAGCACTATTGTCAAAATCATCATTAGATATCTGTGATGTTGCCAGAGCTATATCTAAAAAGATATTACCCTGTTCAGCAAAATCATTAAAGAAACTAAAATATCCATCAACTGCAATCTTATAATTTGTGCCCTCAACAACATCAAAAGTTACCTGACTTTGTAATCCATCACCTCCATTATCATCACTGGCAACTTCAGTCAGATTTGATACAGAAGAACCTGTATAAATCCCCAGTATAGTATCAAAATCACTATCATTAGTTCCGATAGTTACTGTTCCGGTACTCGGTGCTGTCCAATTCCACCAAACTGAACTACCGCCAAAGTTTCCAGCATGAAAAGGTTCTCCGAATTCTATGGTAGCATCAATATTGTTGCCAGTGGTGCTAGCAGATGAACCACTTAAGGATATACTGTTAGAGAAGTTATCGTTATCTACGGCTATTGTTTGCAGTGAAAGGTCGAGATCAATATTGCCTGTAGCTCCTAAATATCCATCTACGGCAAAATGATATGTGGTTCCTCCTACTGCATCAAAGACAATTTCACTTTGTAAGTTAGAACCACTGTTATCGTTGCTGGTAACTTCACTCAGATTTGACACCGAAGCACCTGTATAGGCAGCCAATACAGTATCAAAGTCACTACCGAAAGTATTGACTGTCACCTCCCCAGAAGAGGGTGCTGTCCAACTCCACCAAAGAGAATTACCACCTCCAAAACCATCGTGATTTGGTTCTCCAGACTGTTCGGTAGCACCAACGTTTGTACCAGAGTCGCTGTCTGATGTACCAAATAGGATTTCGCTATCTAAGAAATTATCGTTGTCAGGTCGAGAAGATTCTATCTCTAATGCAGCACCTAGATTAAGTCTGGGTTTAGTAATTCCGTTGCGGTGGTCTGTAATAGGCTCACCAGAATTGAGCATCCGTTGCAGAATTTGGTCTGGACTTTCATCAGGGAAGGCTTCAGATAAGACCGCAACTGCTCCAGCAACGTGGGGTGCTGCCATTGAAGTCCCAGTATACCTTTCTAATCCTCCAGCAGTAATCCAGGCTCCAGGCGCTAGTATATCTAGAAATTGGGAACTATTAGAAAAAATGGCTACTCGATCTACTTCACCAAGATCATTTCCCCAAGTACCTACGGAGTCATACGTTGCACCAACAGATACCGCACTTTCAAAAGCTGCAGGGGATGAAATTCCATCTGTGTAGTATTCATTTCCAGAGGCAACAATACTGAGAATACCTGCTGATTTGGCTTCAGCAATGGCTTGGCCTAGAGCAGATCCATTATCTGCTCGCGGATCTGTAAATTTTTGGTCGTTACCAAGACTCATATTGATGGCTTCAATATTGTAAGTGTTTCTGTTTTCGATTATCCAGTCGAAGGCAGAGATTAGGTATTGGTCATAATAGAAACCACCTTCAAAAACATCTAGTGCTGCAATATTGGTCTCAGGTGCAACTCCTGCAACAATGGCGCTAACATTCGTTCCATGACCATCGTCATCATCTTGACCATCATCAGGGGCGAAGTCTTGAGCTACCACCACTCGACCTTCAAGACCAGGAGCATTTGGAACTGCTCCTGTATCAAGAACTGCAACAGTTGTACCATCCCCTGTATATCCGGCTGCTTCTGCTTCTGGTTGATTGATTATAGGTAAACTTTCTATTAGGGATTTTTCATAAACTTCAGGAACTGCTGCTCCTAAAACGTTATCATTTTCTAACAGTTCCTGCAAAGCTGCTTCTGACTCAAACCGAACAAAGGAAATTGGCAAATTACCATAATCATCTATAATTTCAAATCCTTCTGGTAAATCAGAGAATACCTCTGCTTTTAGTTCTGCCAGCAATTCTGCTTTGTATTCTAAGATTTCGTCGCTACCTGGCTCTAAACCTTCTTCCACTATTCGAGCTTCTACCAAAGCATCAATTTCAGTGGTGTCTAATGAAACTAAAAGTTCTTGGGCCTCTCCATTAGCGATCGCTTCTAATACTTCTGGCGATACTTTCTCTTCTGGTTCTAATGAAGCAATATTAGTTACTGTCTTTGAAGATTTTGCTTCTGGTTGAATCTTGACGACATCTGTTTCAGATTTTTCTCCATCATCCTCTACAGATGTTTTCTCTTCTTTGGGTAAAGTAACATCAGTGGGTTTTTCTGATGAATTCTCTGGAGATTCTTCTTTGGGTAAACCTGTTAACAAATCGGCGTTTTCCGTTCCTAAGTCTTTTTTTAAATCCTCCTGTTCAAACCGACCTATAACTACTGCTTTCTCATCTGTAGAGCTTTGGTCAGTTGCATTTCTGAAGTCATCAGATGAATTTTCAAAATCGATATTACTTTTTAGTAGAATCTCATCAGTATCCTCTTTAACATTTAACACCGGAGGTAAATTAGTATCCTCATCAGAGCCTGAAAATTTGTCCAAGGGAACATTACTTTGCTCTCCGATAACAAAATTATAGTTAAGAGGAGATTCTGGCTCATTTAAAGGGCCAAACAGTTCTGTTGTTTCTTCCATTTTCCTCAAAATTTAGTGATTACTAATGCTTTGTATTCCTAGTTATTTCTAGTTTATGCAATGCTATAATCACTTAGGCAACTTTGCTCACGGGGTGAAAAGCATCTCAAAACCATTGTAAAACAAGGTTTTCAAGGATTAAAGTGAGCGTTAAAATCAAGATTTTTCCTTAATAATACTTAATACAGCATATTTCGGGCAAACGATGTAATACCAGATTGATAAATGTTTGCTACAAATATCTAGGGTATTTATTAGGAGTCAGGAGTCAGGAGTCAGGAGTCAGAATGGATGGCTTTAATACCATTTTTTAGGGCGTAAATTATCTTTTTTGTCAAAGGGACATCTCATGTAAAGTCTTTTTATCGCTCTTACTATTCGTAACATTCTTTTTTCAAATTGGTATAATAGTGAAAATATTGTAGTGTGGGTATCTTGCCCGCTTCGGGGTGTACCTCATAATAGCAGAAAGCGCTGTAATAATAGCAGGACTTACGCAAAGGCACTATATATATGGTATTGCTCAGTTACGCTAGCGCTAACGCACCCTACTGGACTGTTTCATCTTAAATGTTGCATTAGAAAATGGGGTGATGGGGGGATAGGGTGATGGGGTGATGGGGTGACGAAAAAAGCGCTCTGCACTACTTTAGGTGAAACAATCCACTACTGGACTGACACGCCTAAAAATGTAGGTTGGGTTGAACGGAGTGAAACCCAACAAAACCTTACTAATGTTGGGTTTATCCTACGGATAAGCTCCGAAGATCGTCCCTCAACCCAACCTACACTTATTGNCCAGAAAAAATTGCTATGCCAATAATAAAAGCATAGCCAGCTGCCAACATTAATCCTTGAGGTAACTCTTCAATAGTTAATAAAAAAGCCACCATTAACAGAGCTAAGGAATGATACATTTGTAAACTGGTTAATTCTCCTGTTGCTAGTATCCATCCTCTAGTTATGGTTAGGTCTTCTATTACTATAAAGGATGTTTTTAATTGGTGATTTCCTGCTGCTATTGCTATTTCTAGGTAGCCTGTTGTGGGAAATAGTGCTTGATTAAATACTCGGTGGTCCCTCAGATAGTTGGGTGAGTTTTCTCCTATTTGTGATGCAAATATTTTTTGTTCCCCTGCACAATTTAGCTTTTGACCTAATAGGGGATGAAGGTTTTCCCCTTGGGAAAATTGTCGTTGAGGCCCGAAGTTGTTGTTGGTTTCTACCCAATAACGTTCCCGTTGGAATGGATATGTGGGCAATGCTACTTTTTGACGACTATAGTCAGAGTCAAACCCTGACCAATCTATTTTGGCTCCTTTTACATACAATTTTCCTAAGCTCAATAGCATTTGTTGCCACTCATTAACTCCCGGACGTAATGATGGCAACCAGACACCTACATTTCCTGGTAGACATTGCCTGCCCATTCCTAACAATACTGGTTTTGGTCCAACTTCTATAAAGGTTTCATACCCTTGTTGATGTAGCGTTTCCATTCCTTGGGCAAATCTTACAGGTTTACGGACATGATTAACCCAGTATTGAGGGGAAGCAATAGTCTTATCTGCTTTTGTACCTGTAACGTTAGATATAATAGGTATTTTAGGTTGATTGTAAGTTAGTTGATTAGCTATAGCTTCAAACTCTCCTAACATTGGTTCCATTAATGGTGAATGGAAAGCATGAGATACCTCTAGTTTTTTAGTTTTGATGCCCTTTGCTTCTAGGTCATTTATTACACCTCTTACTGCTACAGAATCTCCAGAAATAACTGTGCTTTCAGGTCCATTTATTGCTGCGATGCCTACGGCGGGCTTCGCCAACGCTATTTCTTTTTTGTGAGCTTCTAGGAGTCTGCTAACTGTAGATTCTGAAGCCATCACAGAAACCATTTCTCCACCTGAAGGTAACTGTTGCATCAGCCTGCCCCTAGCAGCTATTAATTTTAAACCATCTTCAAGATTGAAGACTCCTGCTACACAAGCAGCCACATATTCTCCCACACTGTGACCCATTACTATATTTGGTTTAATTCCCCATGATTCCCATAATTTACATAGGGCATATTCTATTGCAAACAGAACTGGTTGAGTGTAAGCTGTTTGGTTTATTAGGGATGAATCTTGATTATCTGTAATTTTATTATATAGAACATCTAATAAAGAACATTCTATTTCAGAACTTAGGATCGTGTCACACTTATCCAATACTTCACGGAATACAGGCTGTGTTTTATACAGTTGTTTTCCCATATTGACATACTGGGAACCTTGACCTGTGAATAAGAAACCTAATTTCGGTGTTCTTATGCGTTCTGCAAGTTCCCCTATTAATACTCCCGCTGTTGCCTCCCCAGCTTGGTATTCCTTAAGTTTTTCTACTAACTCCTGTTTGTTTGAGGCGATCGCTGCTAGTCGATGGTTAAAATGGACTCGCCCAGTATTAGCAGTGTAACAAATATCAGCTATCTTTGATTCTATATTACTGTTTAAATATTTTTGATAACGACTGATCAACTCTGAAAGAGCAGTTTCTGTTTTAGCTGAAAGGGTTAATAGATGAACTGAAGGTTCCTTATCCCCTCTTATTTCTTCCTTCTTATTGACTCCTTCCTCAAGAACTATATGAGCATTTGTTCCACCAAAACCAAAGCTACTCAACCCTGCCCTAAGTGGATAAGGTTTTCCAGCCTGATCAACTTTTCTTTCCCAAGATTGAAGCTTGTCCACCACAAAAAACGGACCTTCTTCTAATTCAATATCAGGATTAAGTTGCTGATAATTTAATGAACATGGAAGAGTTGCATACCTCATGCACAGCAAAACTTTGATTAGTCCAGCCAAACCTGCTGCCCCTTCCAAATGACCAATGTTTGTTTTGACCGATCCCAAACCACAACTATTCGCCGGCAACTTACCACTTGAACTCAGCCGTTTAAACGCTTCATTTAAAGCCTCGACCTCTATCGGATCTCCTAGTGATGTACCTGTACCATGTGCTTCAATATAACCTACTGACTCTATCTCAATATTAGCTTCCCTATAAGCTTCTTCCAACAATTTTGCCTGAGCTTGGGGATTTGGTGCAGTAAAAGAACTTGCTTGCCCTCCATGATTCACTGCTACACTGCGAATGACCCCATAGATAGAATCACCATCTGTCAAAGCTTTTTGATAATCTTTAAGTACAACTACTGCCCCTCCTTCTCCCCTGACAAACCCATTAGCACCCGCATCAAAAACCCGGCAGACTCCATCAGGAGATAACATACCCGCAGCACTATAAACTTGGTTATTAACAGGAGAACACATTAAATTAACGCCTCCTACCAATGCTGTTTGACACTGCCCACGACGTATTGCATTTACTGCTTCATACATTGCTACCAAAGAGCTGGAACAAGCCGTATCAACAGTTAAGCTAGGGCCGTGAAAATTATAAAAATATGAAAGGCGATTGGCAAAAGTTGCTGGAGCTGTACCAGTAGCAATTTGAGCTATTTCGGCTGTCTCCAAACCTTTTTCTAATAAACTTCTGTAGTCATAGTGACAAACTCCTACATAAACCCCTACTGATTTACCCTTTAATGTATCACTTGCATATCCCGCATCTTCCATTGCTTCCCAGGACAATTCTAACAACAACCTTTGCTGCGGGTCCATTAACTGTGCTTCCCTGGGAGTAATTCTAAAAAAGGATGAGTCAAACAAATCTATATTTGTCAAAAAACCACCACGTTGAGTAGATAAATCTATTTCCGAACTCATAGAATCAAATAGATTTCCCCAACGTTCTGAAGGAAGATTCTGCATTGAGTTCCGACCTTCCTTAAGTAGCTGCCAAAATTCTTCTTTAGTATCTGCTCCCGGGAAACTGCAGGACACACCTACAATTGCTATTCTTGGTAGTGCAATGTTGTCATTAGAATTCATTCTAAATTTTACCTCATGTCGTAAAAATGTTTTTTTCAGTCCTAGTCCTACTAACTCAAGTTAATATCTTCCCGTTTTGAAAGATACTCTGCTACCTCTATTAAAGTTTTGTAACTAAAAAAGAAGGTAGACTTTAATTTAATCCCAAACTTTCTTTCCATAACAGCCCGAAATTCTAACAATTCCAATGAATCCATTCCAGACTCCATTAGTGGTGTCTCACCAGACAAGCTCTCCATTCGTTCAACACCCAATAGAATTTTTAATAATTTTCGACATTCTTGTTCAAATATTTCTAATTTGGATGTACTTTCTTCTGAAGTGATACTAGGAGAATCTATTTCTGTCTGACTATCCTTTTCTAAAAGATACTCTGCTACCGCTATTAAAGTTTTGTAACTAAAAAAGAAGGTAGACTTTAATTTAATCCCAAACTTTCTTTCTATAACAGCACGAAATTCTAATAATTCCAGTGAATCCATTCCTGATTCCATTAGTGGTGTGTCAGCAGACAAGCTTTCCATACGTTCAACACCCAGTAGAGATTTTAATAATTTTCGACATTCCTGTTCAAAAATTTCTAATTTGGATGTACTTTCTTCTGAAGTGATACTAGGAGAATCTATTTCTGTCTGACCATGCTTCCCATTTTCCGTCAAATTTTGTTGAATTTCTTCAGAAAATGTTATTGCCTGCACTTGATGTTTTCGAGCAAATATAACAGACTCTCTAGCCTTAGAAAGATCGTGCATCTCGCAGGGTAATCCTAATGGGATTATTTCATCAAATCCACAGTCACTGAGAACTTTTTGCCACAGTGGTATGTTCAGTAAACAAACAACTTCTGATCGGTTTTCTGGATCTTCAAATAACCAAAATCCTTGAAGCAATCCTCCAAAATATAAAAGGATATCAATTGGTTGAGTAAACTCTAGTAATGCTAATAATCCACCAGTATTTAATAGTGAATTACTGTTATTTAAGGTTTGATGAATTAATTTTGTATTATGGAGTACGTTATTAGCAATTACCACATCAAAACTTTCAGATTTGATTCCCTGAACATCAATAGATTTTTCTATGTCAAAAATTTGATATTTTACCCAAGGAAACGGCTTGAATTTACTCTCACCATAACGTGTAAAAGTGCTAGAAATATCAGTAAACCAGAATTCAATTTGCTCTCCATAAGAAGCTAGTTTTTCTAATAATATTCCTGTAACACCTCCTGTCCCTGCTCCAATTTCCAATATCTGAATAGGTTGCGCCCTATTTTCTAACAAACGTTGTTCTACTTCCCAGCAAACCCCATCTGCTAGCAATTCATTAAAGTAGTCAGCAACACGATGTCCTAGAAATAGTCCCGCAAATAGCTCCATATCCCCATCAGTAAAAACTACTTCATTAACATCTACTTCACCACGTAGAATCAATGGATATTTATCTAAGCACCTTTTTACTACCGTTAACCAGGATAAATGAGCCGGATATTTTTCTGAAAAATACTTATGAAAAGCAGAAACTTCAGACGAAACATTTTGTATAGCAAAACTCTTACATCTTGCTAATGTTAACACTCTGCCTTTTTCAATTTTCAGAATACCACGCTTATGCAAAATTTGCAACAAAGCACTAAAAAGTCTCTGGTAACGTGATAAAATTTTTAGCTGGGAAATCAACTCAGACTCTAGATAAGATTCACCCTCTTTGAGAAATACACCCATATCTTGAAAAACACGCAAAAGCCAACGTGCTGCAAAGGCTTCTAGTTCATATTCTGGAGCCATTAAATCACATAGCTCTAATGTAGCTAATTGGTGTAAGGCTACTTTTTCTGTGAACTTTTCTTTTAAAACTGAGGATTGATTCCACTGTGAGTTTTGAAAGTTTGATATAGCTTCATGGTACTTTAACAATCCATCTATTTCTTTGATTCCTGGTTTGACTATTCCCCACTGTTCTACAAATTCTAGTAAGTCTTTTGCTAAGGCTTGGCAATTTTCTACAGAAATCCTTACTAAAAACTCACTAATTTCCAGTACCTCAGTAGAATTGTTAACTTCTGTGAGGATTGCTGCTACTAAATCACCTTGATATTCTAACACTAAATGTGCTCTTGGATTTTGTTTTAATAAAACTTCAAACAAAGATTCGTTCGCAGGCTGATTAACTGTAGCACAGTTTAACATACTAGGTATATCTTTTGTCGTTGCATACCGTATCTGATATTCACGCTTTTCAAAATGATTAACTGTGATTCGACTCAATGGTAACATTTTAGGATACTTACGAAAAACTTCTTTCCTCGAAAATAAACCTACCTCTGCTGCTGCCATCAAGAACACATCTGCTTCTACTAAATGTTGCATTGAGAAGGCATGATAGGCATCAAAATGCAAAGATTCACTTTCATCTAGATATTTTTTTACTACTGCTGGTGTTAAACTGTGTACTTCTAAGAGCAATAGTCCATGTCTGGTGATTATTGATGACCATCTTTCTAGATGTTCTACTAAACTTTGTACTGCTATGTGAGGTGGTATAAGTTTTCCTTCTGGATCTACATCTACTACTTTATAATCTAACAAAGAGCGTGCTTGAGCTATTTCTGTGTTTTTGGGAGCTATAAATGGTCGGTCATGGTCTAGGAATGAACGAATATGTAAGACTTTTTCTGGATCTATTCCTTGTGCTTTTAATTGCTCTAATAATTTTTCTGGTGCTCCTATATCTCCTGGAATTACTTGATGGGGAATCTCTGCTAAATTTTTATCTGTAACATCTAATGCTTCTTGGTTGTAGTCTACTCCTACCATGATGATAGGATACTCTGTTAATACTTTTCCCCTAGCAGAGAATTGTTTGATTATTTTATATACTCGTTTCAGTAGGGTTCCATCCCCACAACCCATATCTACTATATAGCTTGGTTGTTCTTCTATTGGCTGTTGGTTAAATATAGATATGATTATTTTATCTGTGTCGGCAAAAAACTTTTCGTGTTGAAAGCCACTTGCTATTACGTTTAATATTCTATTTACATGTCTTTCATTTTCAGTTTTATCTCTTTGAAATACTCTCTGAGGATTTCCAAATAGCAATTCTTTCATTTGTGACAACATAGGAGCATAAGATGCTGTTGTTCCTAAATTTAAGGCTCTGTCACTCATAAATCTACCTATATCTGTTAAATATAGCCCTTCTGTTTTTTCTTCTGCCCATCCTAAATTGATGAATAGTGTGGATAATTCTTGTTTGAGTGAATTTGTTAATGTGTTGAATATTTTTTTTGATTCATCAAGTAAGTTTTGTTTTTTGAGTTCTAGCAGCAGGGGAATAATTAATACTCCATCCAATAAATCACTGAGTAATGAGTTTTCTGTATCCCATCTTCGAGATGAACAATTAATCCAACTGCTGATTTCTGCTTCTACTTCTCCTTTTAAATACAATTCAAATGGATATTTATATAAGCTCATCAGAGCTTTAGGAATGATTTGATGTTGTTGACTTTGTTCTGTTAATATATATGCTTGTGTTTGAGAGCGATACAGGAATGATAGTGACTCTAGCAGTCGCAGAGCTACCATTAAATGTCCACTATTGGCTGCTAGATGTTCTACTATTTCTTCTGATTTTAGTGATTTTTTCTGTGATAGTAAGTCAAATACCCCTGCTTCTGAACAAGCACAAATCACTGGTACAGCTACAAACCCATGAGCATAACGATTTATCTTATCTAGCATTGATTCATTCTAATTTGATAGTTGATTTTTTTCTAATTGTACTTAAGTTGATTCCATTAACAGAAACTACTTATCATAGTAATTCCCTTCATTTGCTGATGGTTTTATGGGCTTGTTGTGCGGTTGGAGAATATTATCTCTACAGCCTAATAAAACTGTATCATTTTTTACTCCTTGCCAAGTAATTTATTAAAATTTAAAACCACGTACTTTGGTATTAAGGACTCATGTAAAAATAACCGGAACAGTTTTTTTAATGGAAGCTATATTTCACAATTTATCCCAGATAAAATTTGTACAACTTATTTTTACATGGCTCCTAAGTATCTAGGCCAAAAGTTCCCAGTTTTCTGATTTTTTAATATGTATAGCAATGTGCGCTGGCATATTTACACATTATTTTTTCTACACCTTTCCTAGATTGCACTTTGAGCTGGGCCTTGTAAATACCTGAGCGCTCATTGCTATATATGCCTAAACTTACTGAAATACATCCCTAAACTTACTGAGATTATATCATCAAATATTAGCACATCAACTGATCAAATCAAAATTATATTTCAGATAGCGATCACTAAACGACTTTTACCGCCCACTCCGTATCCTTGCTTCCAATATCTCTAGCATTCCTGGCAAAAATTTGACTCGGCAGGCAGGGTGCTGAATTTTCCCACTAGAATTCTTAGGGATACTTACTGCTTTGATTAAAACTACATAATATACCTGTATATCATAAAAGGTTCGCTTTAGTCTAATTATGGTTTGCGTATGGAAAGTCTGTTGGTAGGGGTAGGAGACAGGAGATAGGAGAAATAGAAATTATAGAGGAGGGTAGTCGGATATATTTGTCCCAATATTGTTCTGCCATAATCATCCCAAAATACTAGCTTTTTGAGCTTTTTAGACCGAAAAGCTTACACTTTTTTCGACCAAAAAAGGCACTTACCAATATCAGTCAATGCTCTGATATCATGTCCGGTTGAATAATTAGACTTTGGTGGAAGGAAGGCAGAAGGCAGCTATGCTGGAGGCAGAAGGGTTTCTCCCAATTTTAACCTAATTCTATACACAAACGATGCTACCGGACATGATATGATATTTAATCAGCAAGCCCTAATTAGATATTAGATATCGCGGTGGTACTGGAATAGCAATTACTTCTGCATAAAGACAAGCAAATAAGGCTGCAATAAATTCTAGTCCTTAAGTATATAACAGCAAAGCCTTTCTTTCCTACCCACTTTTTTTTTGAAGTTCTACAGTGATCGCCCGTGCTTTTTCATCTAGTTCTTTGTAGCTCAAGCTATCTATTACCCATGAAAATTAGACTAAACTAAGAAGTATTTAGGCTTGATCTTCTCTTTTCCGTTCTACTAAACTTACTTAAACCGATAACTTTTGGCGCCTCAGTTCTTGCTTTGCTGATGCCATGCTGCACAAACATTGAATACCAAGCTCCCGCAGTCTTTAACTTAATTTCTCCACAGACTTGAAATAGGTCTAAACTTCACCTACTGAGCTAAATAGTTTTCTAGGTTGACCATTTCACAAAATGCGGACAAATTTATTATATTTATCCTGCTTCTTTAGTTTCTTTTATTTCTGGCAGCGTTTCTACCGAAATTGATGTTGAGTCATTAATAATACTCAAAATATCCCAAGCTACTCTTGACCAGCTATAATGTAATTCCGCGATCTGGCGTCCTATTCTTCCCATTTTTTCACTCTTCTTTGGTTTTGACAATAAGTAGTCGATCTGATTGGCAAAGGCATCAGGATTGTCGTAGTCTGAGATTACAATACCATTTTTTCCAGGGACAATTACTTCAGGGTTCCCTCCCCTAGCAGTAGTAATAATGCATAGTCCAGTTGCCATTGCTTCGTAATGTACCCTCGCTAGAGGCTCTTCCCATTGAGATGCGCATACGAATAGATCGCCTAATAGGAAATAATCTGCAACTTCTGATGGTGGGATAAAACCAGTCATCTGAACTGCTTGGCCTAACTTTTCTGCTTCTATTTTAATTTCACGGACATAATCGTTTTCTTTGTTATTTCCGTACCATTTACTGCCTACTAAAAATAATACAGCAGATGGGTGTTTTTCGATTACTTTGGCAATAGCTGATATTAGCAGATGAGGTCCTTTTTTATCTGTCAACCTGCCCACGCAAAGGACTACTTTTTTGCCCTCCAAGCCATAAGTCGCTAGCATTGCTTCTCGTTTCTCTTTTACACCTTCTACCCACCTTGGCTGAAAGCGCTTGAGGTCTACTCCAGCATATACAGGTTGCAGTTTGTGTTTATATTCTGGAAATAATTTGGCAATACCATCAGCAATAAATTTACTAACTGTCACTACTTTTTCTACTCGTTCCAGGCATTTAATTGCCTCTTGTGGTTCAATTTTTTTAGCATGGAACATTTCGTTGTGCATACTAAGAAGAAAGTGACTATTAGGAGCTGCTTCGGCAACCAAGGACACATACTTAGGACGGTTATAAATTACGATCCAATAAAAATTTTTCCCTTCTACAAATTTGGCTACAGCTTGATAGTATTCTTCTGAAGTGTCTGCTACAGTGCGCTCGTAACGAATATTGTCTCTAATTTCTCTATCTGCTAAATCTGGGTCTGCTATAGAGAATACTGTGATTTCATGCTCTCGTTTCAAGTAAGGTAGAATACCGTCTATGTATGTCTGGATAGCTCCACCTCGGACATAAGGAACTGGTAACTTTTCTGTACAGACTAATAGTATGTTCACGTGATCAACTTGAGCTTATAATTTCTGCTTAAGTATTATAGGGGATTTTGATACACCTTTACATAAAAAAATTATTTGCCTTAAGGAAAAAAAATATCAAGCCCTCACTCTACAGGCGGGACTTGATTGAACTGTTATTGGACTTAAAGCGAAACTCTATCTGTTAGGATATGTTGCTTTCAAGTTGATAGCAAAGTTTAGTAAATTGCGTAGGTGTTAATTTCTCTAGTCTAAGAGTCCCTTGTTCTCCTTCTTTTTCTGGACTAGGGCAATTACAGGCTGTGCATTCTCATCTACTGAACCTTCTTCTTTTAATTGTTCTATAATCGAGCGTATTCTTCTGAATATCTTGCCTTCGCCCCTCCGAAAGTCATAGATATCGTCTTTATCTGCACCACTCATTTCTAAAACAATAGTGTTGGCTTGTTGTTTCATTTTTGTTTTCTCCTGAAATTTTTACTACTTAATTTAACTTAATGTTGCCAGGAAAAATGTTATAGTTTTTCGACTTCATGCCTTTCTCTAAAGTTTATTCAAGTTTTACTTAAATACTAGGAGATTAAGTTAAGAAGCTAAAATCACTATTTCACCTAACATACATAACTTCGAGCATAATACTCGAAGTCGATCAAAGCATTATTCCATCAGTCATAACTTATAGTTATGAAACTTTTAAAGGAACTTACAACGCTTACACTCACGATAGCTATAGTAAGAAAATCTTCTTAGTCTAAAAGTCCTTTCTTACTTTTCTTTTTCTTAAGAATAACAATTATGGGCTGTATATTATCCGAAATTTCGCCTGATTCTTGTAGTTTTTCAATTGTTTGGCCTATTCTTTTGAATACCTTACCCTCACCTCTGCGTAAATCATCGATATCGTCACTCTTAGCCCCTCCAAACTCTAAAATAACCGTGTTTGCTGGTTGCTTTGCGCTTTTTTCACTAGTATCAGATGACATTACCATTTTTTTGATCTCCTTAATTTTCACTAATTATGTTGCTAAGAGAAATTTTACCAAAAGCCTGCAATTATTTTTTTCTTGCATCCGTTATTGGTTGTGTATTTCCTGAGTTAGTTTAACAAAGTCCCTTTTAAACCTGCCTTCACAGATAGAAAAATGAGGAGTATGATGCCAATCAATTCTTACTTTTAACATACTCCTCATAACTTACTAATAGCAAGGCTAAACTATTATTCTCAGCCTCTTGCTCCACAAATGGAGCATCTAGCAAATCAGGATTTTGCTTTAGTCTGATTCCTTTTTCAAAAGTCTCACTTATCGTTATTAACCAAAGCTAGTATTCAGACTTACCCCCATTAGTCTAAAGTTTATATGAAAGTTTTCAGTAAAACTTTCTCTGTATAGTTGGGCTTTCTACTAATTAGTACTAATATTGAAATTATTCAAACAATTTAATACCCATGTAGCCGAAGCCCCCCATTTTAGACAAAGCCTTGCTGTAGTTTTTGGGGAAATCTTTAATCCAACCGTTTTTCTTCTTCCGGTTAGATCTTTCGTGACGATCGCGATATTCTTTGGTGGCCTTGTCATATTTTTTCGCCATGGAAAACACCATTTTTTCATAAGGCTTCAAAGCACGTGCCTGCTTTTTCTTTTTCTTTTTTTTCCTTTTGGCTGATTTACCATAGAGGGTTGCTGGAGAGCCACCAAAGTCATCATCACTTTGCAGTACGGTAACGCTTTTTACGTCTTCTTTAGCCACTTTATTTCTCCTCTGAATATTTTCTACTAAACTATATATGTCAGTAGATGTTTATTTTTCGGAACTTAATAACTTGGGTTTTCTGCTAATCAATATTAATATTGAAATTATTCAAATAACTTAATACCCATTACGCCCATTCCACCCATCTTAGACATAGACTTGCTATAGTTTTTGGGCAAATCTTTAATCCAACCGTTTTTCTTCTTTTTGTTAGATTTTTCGTGACGATCGCGATACTCTTTACTAGCTTTGTCATAGCTTTTAGCCATTGAAAATACCATTTTTTCTATAGGCTTCAAAGCACGTGCCTGTTTTTTCTTTTTCTTTTTCTTACTGCTGGGGGACTTTCCATAGAGGGTTGCTGGAGAGCCACCAAAGTCATCATCACTTTGCAGTACGGTAACGCTTTTCACATCTTCTTTGGCCATTTTTTTCTCCTTGTATGTGTTCTACTGAATATATTGGTATTTATTATAATCATAGCAGATTTTTCTCGGAAATATTTAATCTTTATATACATTTACCAATATTAACTGGCCCCAAAGTAAGTGTTATAATTATCAATTAAATAATTTGCAGAGATACTGGACAAGACAGAATTAACTCATTTAAAAGGGATTGATTGGACTTTTACTCAATATCTAGATAAATTTGATTTGGTTAATGTGTACTAAGAGGTATACAACTTTCAACTAAATCAGGATTAAAATTGCTCTAAAGTTTTACTTAATATATATAGTTAGGTCAAAGTTAAAATTGCTATCAACCTATTTTTTAGTATCTCATGGTAGTCGTAACCCACGAACGCTCCTAGAATTACAAGCACTAGCTGGACTTTTGTCTGGGCAAATAAATTTAACTGGAAATTTTAGAAGTAATGATATTCCTCAATGTTCTTTAGTTGGTACAGGGGTTTTAGAGCTGGGGCTTAAATCTTTGCACGAACAAATTGAAGATTTTTGGGAATATGGGCGATCGCTCTACGTTAGTCAATTCAAAATAATTCCTTTATTTCTATTACCAGGAGTTCATGTTACTGAGGATATTCCAGCAGAAATAGAGGCATTCAAGCACAAGGTTAAAGCAAAGGAAAAAAGTCATCTCAAATCTAAACTTAACTCTGAAACTGATAGCCAAACTAAAATCACTCTCTGCCCCTATATTGGTTCCCATCCAGAAATGGCAGGTTTACTTGCAGCCAAAATCACTTCTGTGACTGTTGATGCTTGGGTACTTATTTCTCATGGCAGTCGTCGTCCAGGTGGCAATGAACCTGTGGAAAAAATAGCCCAGTATCTGGAAAGCAGTTGTCAAGTTTTGGTTTGTACTGCTTATTGGTCTGTTTCTCCCGACCTGAAGTCAAAAGTCGAGTTTTTAATTGGACAAGGATATCTAAAAATTGGAATTTTACCTTATTTTCTGTTTAATGGGGGTATTACTGATGCGATCGCTGATACAGTTAATCAATTTACTCAAATATACCCCTCTATTAAATTCCATTTGATCCCACCTCTTGGGGCAACTGATGAGTTAGCGAAATTAGTTTTGGACTTGATTAATCTCGGTGAAACTTATTATAGAAGTGAGTAGCGAGTAGAGACTAATTTGAGAGGTTCCCTGGGAGCATCAAGAAGAGGATTTTTCTGCTCGCAGGGAACAAGGAACAGGAAATTCTTAATAGTAGACATCTCCAGAACAGAGGGAATAGTAGGGGAGACAACCCACCCCTCGCCCCTCCCCCTACGGTGGAGGCAGGGCTGTTTCAAAGTATTGTAGATTAAAGGTTTAGGGAGAACGGGACATGAGGGCATTGTGGAACAGTGAAATTTGCCAAAATTTGCCGATTTTGAGCGCCAATAAGCATCCCTTTTGCTCTGACTAAAATGGTGAAAAGTCAACCTTATAATCATAAATTAAAAGCCCTCATCCCCGTGTCTCCGTGTCTCCGTGTCTCCGTGTCTCCGTGTCTCCGTGTCTCCGTGTCTCCGTGTCTCCGTGTCTCCGTGTCCCCCTGTCCCCCTGTCCCCCTGTCCCCCTGTCCCCCTGTCCCCCTGTCCCCCTGTCCCCCTGTCTATCGAGAATGAAACAGCCCTGCTACGGTGGAGGGGAAGACAGGAGACAGGAAGAACGGGGAATGAGCGAGGAGGTAGTAGTTAAGAATTGTAAGAATGATTTTTCTGCCCAACTATGCGCCTAAAATACGCTCCATGCATGAGCGTGAAGAGCTGAAACAGGCGCAGTTTTTTCGATCCTAAAAAGGTTAAAACCTTTACCTGTAAATGCTTTGATATTTAATCAGCAAGCCCTAATTATCGTATTAGATGCATTAGTTCTTTCCGCCTACAAAGTTTTAGATTTCTTATAAATTTGACTGATAGGACCAATTTGGTATCTTTGTCGGCAATTACAGCACTTTTGAGGATAGTGAGGTACAGCTATAAGACTATTTATTCCTATATTTCCTGTTGCCTGTTGCCTGTTGCCTGTTGCCTAGAGCAATAAAACGTTGTACCTCATCAACTAGAAAACTGCTGTAAGTTTTTTTGTCAGGAGCTAGGAGATGGAGAGAAGGAATATGGGAAAATGAAAATGGTTAAAAAAGACTCTCCACTTCCTTATTTCCCTCTTCAAAGGGTATATTTTTGATAATTAGGGTTTGCTGAAAAAGTCTGTTAGTGAAGGAAAGGAACAGGGTACAGCGGTGCAACCCCGCGACAACGTTAGCTTTAGCTCCTCCGGAGGAGGCTAGTCGCAAGGGAACGCGCACCAAGAGAGGGAAGAGTTTAAACTATCTGCTACGGTCAAATTTTCGGCATTGTCAGGGTCAAAACTTTACCATTTTGAGACAACAATAGCCAAAAACTAGGTACTTTTTCAGAACTGAAAAAGGCACTTACCAATATCAGTCAATACTTTGAGATTTAATCAGCAAACCCTACTTAAATAACAAAAGGGGAAAGAAATCTGTAAGCATAGATACATTTAAACTCAAAATATCTACGCTTTTTCTCCCTTGTCTTCCAAGTCTTCCTTTTTCTCTAAGTCTAGTCACAACCAGGTAAGCATTCAGCTATCAGCAGTCAGCATTCAGCAATTAGTAATGAATAATTACTTCTAAGGTTTTGTCCAGGGACTTTAGCAGTAATTTTTTATTCTTTTTCAATTTCAAAGGTTGCTTTTACGCGGACCCAAAATTCATAGCTGTTAATGCAGTTCCGATAGCTGACGGCTGTTTGCGCAGCATTCCGTAGGAAATGCTTACACAACCAGAAAGTAAAAAGCTACTCTTGTGAGCTTATCTCCCCAGCTCCCCATCTCTTGTCCAATATCTCAAATGGGTTATATACAAGAGAACTCTAAAAAATCAACCTTTTGCAAATAACTACCCAGAAGTTTCAGTTACTTTTTCTGCTTCTCCTTCTCCGAAAACTACTCGCAGTAATGGTGGTGCTAAGAATGTTGTAATAATCACCATGAGAATAATTGCTACATCCAAAGCAGGAGATAAAGCGCCACTAGCGGAACCAACTGAGGCAAAAACCAAACCAACTTCACCTCGTGGCACCATACCAACACCAACAGCTAAACGGTTAATGTTATCTAAACCAAAGACACTAAAACCACAGGCAACTTTACCCACAATAGCAACAACTATTAAGAAGATCGCGATAACTAAACCTTCACGGTTAGTAGGAATAGCTGGGTTGAGAACTCCAAGATTGGTTTTTGTCCCCACTGTGACAAAGAATATGGGAACGACGACATCAGAAATAGGACGAATTAGTTCTTCTAACTCTCTACCTATCTCTGTTTGATCTAAGTTATCTAAAACCAATCCTGCAGCAAAAGCTCCCAATATCGCTTCCAAATGGATCGCTGTACCAATGTAGGACATAAATAAGGCGATCGTCAAAGCTGGAATAACTGCTCGTCCACGAGTTTTAAATTTTTCACCAAAGAAAACAAAGGTGTCATTAAAGAAACGACCTAACAATATTGCACCTACCAAAAATACGCTAGCACTAACGATCAGATAGACGGCATTGACTACATCGACTTCGCCAGTTTTTGCTAAACTTGCTACTACTGCCAGGATAATAATACCCAAAACATCATCTATGACAGCAGCACCTAAAATAATTTGACCTTCTTGAGTATTGAGGCGGTTAATTTCTGCTAGTACCCTGGAAGTAATACCAATACTGGTAGCTGTAAGAGCTGCTCCTGCAAAAATTGCTGGCACTGCTGAGACATGGAATATGATCATCATTCCTGCTGTACCAGCGACAAATGGTAATGTCACTCCCACAATTGCTACAATTAGGGATTGGATACCTACTTGCATTAAGTCTCTAATATTGGACTCTAGGCCAATTTCAAATAACAAAATGATGACCCCCAGTTCGGATAGAACTTCGAGGACTTCACTTTGGACTTGAAATGTAGCTTCCGCAGCGTCAGGGGTTAAACCTGCTGTTGCTTCTAAAATACTAACAATTACTGATGTGGAACTATCTGCCCCACTTTCTGGAAAGACTACCAGGTTTAAGGCAGAAATACCGATAACTACACCCCCTACCAGTTCACCTAATACTGGTGGAAAACCTAGCCAGTTAAAAAATTCGCCCCCTGCTTTACTGGCTATATAAATTGCGACTAGACTCAAAAGCACTCCTGCAACTACCATTGCTGGTTCTACTTCTGTTTCTGTCGCTGTAGCTAATATCGGCTGAAATTTGCCGGATAAAGTAAATAGGAAAGATTCATTCAAAAAATTAAACCCTGCCATTGAACTAAACATTAAGTTTTTCTAAATCATCTTGACTTAATGTAACAGGACTTTAGGCACAGAGCGCTAATCTTTTGTGATAAAAATATTTTTTGGTGAGTATATATAAAAAATATCTAACTATCTAAAATGTATATTTAATATTTATCTAACCTGAAATAAAGAATATTGGAAAGTTAGAGACAGAATTAACTGGTACTTCAGCTAGAGCCTGCCCTCGAGCGCTTCATCCTAAAAAGGTAGTGCAATGATAATCAAGTAGTGGTTGTGGAGAATTTGAATATCAAGGGTATGGTTTGTAATCATAACTTAGCTCAAGCTATTTCTGATGTGGGATGGGGAATGTTTATCAATTTTCTTGACTATAAACTACAGATACATCAAGCCCGGCAATTCCCGGTAAAACCAGCTATGCTTTATAAACATCTTTCTTAACATAAAACTTGACAAAAATATCATTTGATGTTTAGAAGTCTGAAAGCTCCTAGTGTCGTTGCGATCACAATGACAAAAAATAACTTTTAGGAATACACAAGTTAGTCAGTTTGTCAAAGCTTGTAAAACCAACAAAATGCTCGTAAGCTTTTGATAATAGGCATTATCCACTTTTGTAAAGAATTTTGCTTATAATGGATAGCCCTAAAAGGAAGAGGATTGAATAAAAGGAAAATTTTTTCTTGTTTCTCCTTTAAAGGAGAGGCTTTAAACCTTAATTAGGGTTTGCTGAAAAAGTCTGGTGGTGATTGGCAACAGGGAACAGGGAACAGGCAACAGTTTAGACTATCTGCTACGGCCAAATTTTCGGCATTGTCAGGGGAAAAGTATTAGCATTTTGAGACAAAAAGAGCCAAAAACCTTGTACTTTTTCATAATAAAAAACTATGGAAGCCTTTACAGGTATTGATTACAATTTTATTCAGCAAACCCTAATTATTCGGTAAGCCTATTTTGAGGCATTCCCCTGTGAATTCAGAAGCTCCAACTTCAGCGTAGCAAGTTGGGGTAGTTCACATAAATACTCTATGTTGTAGGGATGGCATTTGTCTACGAACTTGTTCTAATCTGGATGGGTTAATTTCTGCGATCGCTACTCCTGGTTTATCTTCAGTATCTGCCAAGATTAAACCCCAAGGGTCAATTATCATTGCATGGCCATGAGTTTGTCTTCTGCCATAGTGGTTACCTGTTTGAGCTGGAGCAATGATATAACAGGTATTTTCTATTGCCCTTGCTTGAAGTAATACTTGCCAGTGGTCTTTTCCTGTATATGCAGTGAAGGCTGCTGGTACGAATAGGACTTCAGCCCCGGCGTTTGAGAGGTGTCTGTATAATTCAGGGAATCTTACATCATAGCATACTGATATGCCTAAATTCCCATAATCTTTTGATGAATAGACTGAAGGTAATTTGGCACCTGGTTTAACGGTGTTCGATTCTCGGTAGGTATTACCGTCAGGTAAGTTAACATCAAATAAATGTGCTTTTTCATACCTGGCTACTTCTTTGCCATTAGGAGCGACTAGGGATGCAACGTTATAAACTTTACCTTCTGTTGTAGGTACTGGATACCCACCTCCTAGAATTGTGATTTGGAATTTTTGAGCTGTTGTTTTGAGAAATTTTTCACTTTCTGTGGCGATGGTTTCTGCTTGGGCAATTTTCTCTTTTTCTTCACCCAAGAAGGGAAAATTTTCTGGCAAGGTAACTAACTCTGCGCCTTGACGGACTGCTAAGTCTATTAATTCTTCTGCCTGGGCTAGATTTTTTGACCAGTCAGGCACACTTGTCATTGATATTGCTGCTGCGAGATAGGATTTCATTAAGTCTGTTTTTCGGCTATTATGTTGGAACTTTTTAATATTTGCCTTATTATTTATACCAAATTCGCAGTTCAAAAGGTAGTTGTTTACCCATTTTCCTCACTCTTATTTCTCAACCTTCAGCTTAGGTTCCTTTTTTATTCAAGATGATCACTGAGTTGGTAATAGCTAAATTTTAAAGTGGTTTCAGAAATCAGATTTTCAACTTTAGTAGTCTATCAAGTTATATTTAATAAGTTACTATTTCTCAATAACGCTTATTTAGAAGGCTTTGATACTCAACATACTCATCATTTTTTGCTTGATAGACTATTTAGTATATAATTTTGATTTCTGAATTAACCACTATTTTTCATCTGATATTGATTCAGAATTTAATCTACATTTTGTTTCAGACTTTAGATTAATCCAGACAACTCTGAGTTAACTTTTTTGCTTTTACATTGGGTGGAAAAGTAAGTCTGGGAAAAAACGATTAAACTCAATTAAAATTCCGGCTGTGATAATCATCCAGGCTGCAGCCAAAACTGGGGCTGTTGATAGATACTTAAGTAGGTCTTGCATGAATATTTCTCCTAGAAACTGATTGTCAAATCAGGTATTTTTTAGACAATGTTTTTTAACATTGTTTTGGAACTTTTGGCAGTTAGTAATTAGTATTTTTATACTAATTACAATTACTTAGTTTATTTTAATTCCTTAGTTGATGTTTTAGCGTGGGGAAACAGTAATTTCGTTTTCTTCAGCAAACATTTTACCAGAGGTAAATTCTCCTAATGCCAACATTGGCCATAGAGCTGCACCTAGCATTTTTTGGATTGCTAAAGGAACATCGATAATAATCTCTTTTTCCTCTGGGTTCTTACCAGATTTAATTGCTTGTAGATAGGAACGACCAGCCCAACCAATCCAACCTGTAATATATAAGAATAAAATGCTAGGAATGAGGAAATCTCCAGCGCGATTCAGACTACCATCTACTATTAAATGAGGTAGTCCGTCTTCTCCACAAAGTGCTTGTGAATAACGTTCAAACCGTTTCTTACCAGATTCTGGATCGGCCGTAGTAGGGAGAGCATATTCAGCTCGTGCCTGAAAAGCTGGTGATTCTGAACATGGCACCAAGTTATATGCTGATGCTGCTGATGCACCACTTACCCAAAGACTTATGGCTAAAACTAAAGCCAACAATCGTCTCATAAAATTGTTTCCTTTTATTACAAAGTGTTGACAATTACCCATACTTCTGTAGCTAAATTAAGCTGAAAGTAGGGATTTTCTTAATGGAAATGATAAATTTGAAGCTGACAGTAATCAAGCTATTTTTATAAATTTATCAGTCAATGACAACAATTTTAGCTATAGAAACAAGTTGTGATGAAACGTCTGTGGCAATTGTTAAGAATCGTCAAGTTTTAAGTAATATCGTAAAGTCACAAATTAATATTCACAGCTTTTATGGAGGTGTGGTGCCAGAAATAGCTTCACGGCAACATTTAGAAATAATCAATCAGGCGATCGCTCAGGCTTTTACAGAGATAGATTTAGATTGGCCAGATATTGATGGTATTGGAGCTACTTGCGCCCCTGGTTTAGTTGGTGCTTTGTTAGTGGGAATAACGGCAGCGAAAACTCTGGCTATTGTTCATCAAAAGCCATTTGTGGGAGTGCATCATTTAGAAGGTCATATTTACGCGACTTATCTTAGTCAACCAGAATTAAGACCACCTTTTCTCTGTTTGTTGGTTTCTGGGGGCCATACAAGTTTAATTTATGTCAAAGATTGTGGTGTGTATGAAACATTAGGCCAAACAAAGGATGATGCAGCAGGAGAAGCTTTTGATAAGGTGGCTAGATTATTGAAACTTGGCTATCCAGGAGGTCCTGTAATTGATAAATTGGCAGCAGAGGGCAATAAATGGGCTTTTTCTTTACCTGAAGGGAAAATTTCTTTACCCGAGGGTGGCTATCACCCTTATGATTGTAGTTTCAGTGGACTAAAAACTGCTGTCTTGCGATTAATTCAAAAATTGGAAACAGAAGGCCATGAGTTATTACCTGAGTCTTCAATAATTAGGGACATTGCAGCTAGCTTTCAAGAAACTGTAGCGAAGGGGTTAACAAAAAGAGCGATCGCCTGTGCCCTAGATTATGGATTAAAAACAATTGCTATTGGTGGAGGTGTAGCTGCAAATAGTGGGTTACGTCAAAACTTAAGTACAGCAGCAAGTAAGAATAATTTGCAGGTACTATTTCCTCCCCTGAAATTATGTACAGATAATGCGGCCATGATTGGTTGTGCGGCGGCTGATCATCTGAGTCGAGGTCATATTTCATCTCTGAACTTAGGAGCTAGTTCTCGAATGGCCATAAAAGATGTGATGGAGTTGTATAGCGCTACGCGCTAGGGAATAGAGAATAGGGAATAGGGAATAGTGAGCTTTAACAAGTATGACATGGGGACGCGGAGACGCGGGGATGCGGGGACAGGTCGATTTGAGGGGAAACAGGCAACGGTTTCAGCCATTTTTATGTGAAGAAATTTTCTTGAATTTCAGTAGAAAATTTCAGTATTTTGAGGCCAATAAGAGCCAATAAATAGGAGATAAATTGAATATAAAAAGCTCTATTACAATGAATAATTGATAGTTGATAATTAATCGAATCTAGGTAAAAATTCTCTCATTACCAATGAATAATTGGTAATTGATAATTAGGGTTTGCTGAAAAAGTCTTAGGTAAGGGTAGGAGACAGGAGACAGGAGACAGGAGACAGGAGAAATGGGAATTATAGAGGAGGTAGGAGAAAAAATAATCCCTTGATTATTCTGCGCAACTATGAGCCTAAAATGCTAATTTTTTGAACCATTACGACCTAAAAAATTGGACTTTTTTTAACGAAAAAATGCTAAAACCTCTATATGTCAATGCTTTTAGATTTAATCAGCAAGCCCTAATTTTAGATACTTTTCATTATCCATTATCCATTAATGAACTTAGCTATCCTGACTTTTAGCTTTATGAGCGCAAGCCCTAATTATTAATTATTAATTATTAATTGTTGAACCTATTTTCTGCACAATTTAAAAGTAAGACTGCTACATCAGTAATGAAAATCAGAAACGCTGAAGAAAAAGATTTAGCTGTAATTGTAGAAATTTATAACGCTTCAATTCCTAGTCGTATTGCTACTGGAGATATAGAATGTATATCGGTTGAAAGTCGTATTCCTTGGTATCAAGAACACCCACCTGATAGTCGTCCAATTTGGGTGATGGAATTAGATGAAGAAATTGTTGGGTGGCTGAGTTTTCAGTCTTTTTATGGCACAGCTGCATATAAAGCCACAGCAGAAGTAAGTATATATGTTGCTCCTGAATATAAAGGTCGAGGAATAGGGAAAAAATTACTTTCAGAGGCAATTTTTTACAGTCCTAAATTAGGAATTAATACTTTACTGGGTTTTATTTTTGCTCATAACAAGCCTAGTTTAAAGTTATTTGATAAGTTTGGTTTTCAACGTTGGGGTTATTTACCAAAAGTGGCTAGTTTAGATGGTATGAAGCGAGATCTTGTGATTGTTGGACTTCATATTGAAGAAGCAAAGAAAAATGATAGGAGTGAATAATTAGGGTTTGCTGAAAAAGTCTTTTAGTAGGGGTAGGAGACAGGAGACAGGAGACAGGAGACAGGAGACAGGAGAAATGGAAGTTATAAAGGAGGTAGAGGTAGTCGTAAAAATTGTCCCAAGATTGTTCTGCAATAATCATCCCAAAATACTAGCTTTATGCAGCTCTTTAGACCGAAAAGCTCAAAAAATTAGCATTTTGGGCAGGCAAAGTCAGAAAAATCAAGTGAAAATTCTTCCCACTATACTCTTCTACACTCCTCTATAATTCCTATTTATTCTGACTCCTGACTCCTGACTCCTGAATCCTACCCCTACCAAAATACTTTTTTAGCAAACCCTAATTACTTCAAAAGACTTCGGATATGGGCAGCCACATCATTAGGCTTTTCTAACATTGCTAGATGACCACATTCAGGAATTTCTAGTACATTTCCACCGTGGCCTTGAAACATCCAGTGAAAACTAGCTAAATGTTTTACATATTTAGGAGCCATTATTTGGTCTTTTGCTCCAGCAATAAAATAAACAGGTTGCTTCAATTTTGATACTACCAGTGGCAGGCGATGAACTTCTGATTCTGTAGTGGAGTCTAATAATGTCCCCAGAGCTGCTTCGTAAGATGCTCCAACAAAATCAGTTAATCGTTGTCGTCCCCATTTACGAGAGATAGGTGTGGCAACCTGAGTCCTTGTAAACATTAAATCTGTCAGAGGTAAATAAGATAGCCAACTGGGACGAAATTTGATAATTTGTGCCCCTGCAAACCTAAATCTTTCAAATTCTTCTTTAATATAAATTCCACCACCAGAGTTTATACAGACTACTCCCTTGATGATATCGAGCATTCTATTCGCTCCTAACAAGGCAATGGTGCCTCCTAAAGAGTGGCCAATGAGCCAGGCACTAGATATATTGAGTTTCTGTAATAATATTGTCAGGTCTTCTACATAAGCTGCGGGACTGTAGTTGAAAACTAATTTTTTTTGGGTTGAGTGGGTTTGAGAATCACCGAATCCGCGCAAGTCGTAAGATAAACATTGGTAATCTGGTGAAAGTCTTTGGATTAAAGGTTGCCAGTAGTTACGGCTTAAGAGCCAGCCATGTATAAAAATAAGTACATGGGGGAATTTAGTGGGGTTTGTCAATTCGTAGGCGTGTGGAACCCCTTGGATATCTATAGTTGCCATATTTATATTTTATCCTGAATTGACAAAGATATAGCAATGGACAGTTCAAGAATTTAGAATTTAGAATTTAGAATTTAGAATTTAGAATTTAGAATTACCTCTTCTTATAGATTAAGAGGATTGGATCAAAGGAAAAATTTTCCCTTTTGCCTCGATCTTCTTCTTTTCAAGGAGAGGTAATTATTAATTAGGGTTTGCTGAAAAAGTCTTTTTGTGGAGGTAGGGAGTAGGGAGTAGGGAGTAGGGAGTAGTTAGAAGTTAAGAGAAATAGGAGTGAAAGAGGAGTTGGCCGGAAAAAGAGTAAGAGTGATTCTTCTATCATTCATAGTTAGCCAAAAATGCTCAATTTTTGAACCTCAGTAACCTAAAAGTTCGCACATGCCTGATACCTAAAAACCCTAAAACCAATATCATTCAATGCTTCTATATTTAATCAGCAAGCCCTAATTAGGGTTTGCTGAAAAAGTCTTTTAGTTAGGGTAGGAGTCAGGAGTTAGGGGAATTTACAGGAGGTAGGAGCTAAGTTTTGTCCCTTATTTATCAATACTTTGAGAATTAATCAGCAAGTCCTAATTATTAATTATTAATTATTAATTATTAATTATTAATTATTAATTATTAATTATTAATTATTATTAGTATCTTTCTCCCATCAATCTTTGTCGCATACCTTCAGCAATTTTTTGGCCTAAGTATTCTGGAATCAAACTTTCATTTGGTCCCAAAAGGTAAAGAATAAGACGAGTTCGCCCACGCCAAACTAATAAGTTGGCGTTAACTACTAACAAATCTTCTTGCCAGATGGCATACATAACTTTATAAAATAGACCTGGTTGATTATCTGCTTCAATCAATAGTGCTGGTAGATGAAATACAGGATCGACATAAAATTCTGTCGCTACTTCTTCTAAACCACTATCTAGATTAAACTCTACAGCTAACATTTCTTCTACCTCGAAACGGCCCGCCAGTGATTCTTGGATGGCACGACAAACATTTTCTGAGGTTTTCTCTGTTAGTGCTTTGCCCCCCCGAGATATTACTAATTTGATAAAGACCAACATCGGTGGGTAAATTTGTCCATAAAGACTGAGGCTGTGAATAGTTAGTCCATAGGCAGCTAGGACCCCAAAAATATCACTGAGCAAAAATGATTGATTTCGGTAGGTAAAGTGCAGGGCACTTTTGTTGCCTTCTGGTCTTAGTTCTATTACAGCTTGTTTACTTTTATACAGTTGATATGCTAACTTCAAATTTTGCAGTTGGATATCACTACTGACAAATTGCTCATAAAACTGTGGAAACGCTCGGTTGAAGCGCCTTAGCAGTTCTAGTGTTGATGATTTTAAACCCGGAGCCATAATCGAAGAGAGGGAACGGGATATATACTATCTAATAATGTCATCCAACTTCTACTAACTTAACCACGCCTGCATGGGTTTTTGGAAAAATTTGTTTACCGGCTCTGAGCCAACATCTCACCCTCAAAATCCAGATTATGAGGGATACACTACTATTGGGGAAGAAAATGCTTCTTCTCAAGCTGTTCGTTCACCTAATAGAGGTAATGGACGTATATTTTTTACTACAGATAGAGACATAGATATATATGAACTTGAAGAACTTTGTAATGCTGTTGGTTGGTCTCGTCGCCCATTACGCAAAGTAAAAAAGGCCATTCAACATAGTTTTCTTGTTGTCTCTATGTGGCAAATGCGAGGCAGTCAGCGAAGACTGATTGGCTTTGCCAGAGCAACATCAGACCATGCTTTTAATGCCACTCTTTGGGATGTGGTTGTTCATCCTGATGTCCAAGGTAAGGGCTTGGGGAAAGCATTGATGAAATACATTATCAAAAAACTTCGTAGTGAGGACATCAGCAACATTACCTTATTTGCTGACCCTCATGTTGTTGATTTTTACCAAAATTTAGGTTTTATTCCTGATCCAGAGGGAATTAAAGGAATGTTCTGGTATCCAGATTAGCTGTTTTTGGTTTGATCAAAATATGATTAACCAAAATAATAATATAATAAATCTAGAATTTAGATTTTTTTACCGAAAAATTGGGTCTAAAGCCTGGCCCTTCTCGGGCGACTTTTTGATTGATTAAGTGGGAAGAAATATGCTATGTGTAAAAACTCAATTGGTATATTATCTCTAGTGCTATGCTCCTGTAAAATCTAAAATCTATAAATTAACGTGATCAGGATTTTTGTTCCTAAAAATTTCTTGAGTATATGGACAAATTTGTTTAGTGTAAAATTTTTTTGAATTTTTTTGCACAACTTGTAAAAATTGAGCTATAATAATTTTATAGTTCAGCCGGGATGTAGCGCAGCTTGGTAGCGCGCCTGCTTTGGGAGCAGGATGTCGCAGGTTCAAATCCTGTCATCCCGATACTTAAAGCAAAATACAGTAGTTAAATGAGACACAAACATTTAAAACCTCTTCCTACTACAGCTATACTTTGCTAAGATAAATATGCTGTATCTTCTTGACTACTCCCCGGACTCAAGTCACGGGGATTCTAAGTAGATACTACGCAATAGGATAAATCTGTGTTGCTCCGTCTATTCTTAGCTGACCAAAGATACAGTCTCAGGGCACAATGAAATTGTCCCCCTACACAGTCGGCTTAAGTAGGGGCGATTCGCGAATCGCCCCTACAGCTTTGCGGCTTACTTTTGTGATGATATTTGCAGCCCCGTTACAGTCTGCATTAACGCACTAATTATTGAAGGTGGTTAAAGGCTGTAAAAACTGTGGCTAAACAACATAAAAAAGTTACGGATAAGCGGAAAGATTTTCATTTTAAAATAGCCAATGAATTGTGATCATCAGTAATTCGTAATTTCCTGAAAAATAATGATTTCATATAATTAATTAATGATAGCCAAATTCTGTTTTCAATACGGTAAAAAGCTCAGGATTTATTATGAATTATGGAATAAATATTTTGATGATTGAGTTGATATGTAAGTAAAAAGTTAAAAAGATTAAATCATGTTTCTTCGTTGCTTTTTAAACAAATTAACATAATTTTTTCATCTCTCTACAATAAGTTATTTGGTGTTTATAACTTTATATTTTTGCTATATTTTTTTAAATAAAATGGAGAACCTATGAAATCATTAGTTCGCTTAAGTGCAGTATTAGGAATAGTGGCTAGCACTTTCATTGGACCTTCTGTTAAAGATATGGTTGCATTGGCATTATCTGCAGAAGAAGTACTACAGAAGTTAACTCCCGTTCCTGTATTTACAATCACCGATCAAAATGGCTCTCCTCTTGTAGCTTCTGTCAAAAAAGAGGGTGATGAAAATTCTTCTGTGGCAGGGGTTTTTATTAGTAAGAGTGATGCGGATGCTTTTGTAGAAAAATTAAAAGGAGAAGATCCCGATCTGGCAGCGACGGTTAAGGTAGTGCCTGTATCTTTGGGTGAAGTTTATGAAATGAGCCAGTCTAGCCAGAAGAATGGACAAAAACTACAGTTTGCTTATGTTCCAATTAGAAGGCAGGTTGAATCTGCGAAGATTTTACTTGAGCAAAATGGTCAGGATGTTAATCAGTTCAATGGAGTACCTTTGTTTATCGCTAAAGGTGGGCCTGATGATGGATATTTAACTATTCAACGTGGGGAACAACAAGTTATTCCTATGTTTTTTAATAAAGAAGATTTGCAGGGAATGTTGGATCGAGCTAAGACTCAACAACCTGATGTTTTTTCTTCTGTGAAAATTGAAGTTGTTAATCTTGAGGGTGTGATTAAGGCGTTGGAGAATGATGATGATCCTTTCTTAGAAAAGATTATTTTTATTCCTCCCAGGGAGTCTTTGGAGTTTGTACAAAAGTTAAGACAATCTGGTAATTAGGGTTTGCTTATGGAAGTAGGCATGGTATTGGGTAGGAGTCAAACCCACCCCTCGCCCCTCCCCCTCCCAGGAGGGGAAGGACTGAGTCAGGAGGAATGGGGAATTTAGAGGAGGTAGTCGGGTATTTTATCCCTTGATTTTTCTGCTATAGTTAGCCCAAAATCCTAACTTTTTGGTCGCTCAAGCCTAAAAAGTTGCACTTTTTTTCGCGTTGACATCCTCCCCGGCCTAAAGGCGCGGGGATTCCTACTAAGTCGTAGCTCCTCGGCGGGTTGACGCTTTGCTTCGCATAGCTGTCGCTAACACAGGGTGCTGCTTCCTTGGCGGTAGTCTAACGCTTCCCTCCACGTCCGCGCACGAGTTTCCGAGTGCCCCCCGGCAACTAATGACACAATAGCATATATTCAATTCACTTGCATGCTCAAATAAAAAGTCGCCCTACAAGGGCGAGGCTTTAAACCCAATTTTTCGGTAAAAAAGCGACAACCTTTACTTGTTAATGCTTTTAGATTTAATCAGCAGAGCAATAATTAATAAATAAAAATTGAGATTCTAAGCTATCGTTATCAATGGACTTTTCTTCGGATTATGTTGTTTCAGGTCTAGACCTTTGGCAATGGTATTGTAGTACTCGGACTGATGCTTTGAAGGCAGATATATCTGTTACTGAGGTTGATTGGTTTTTGCAAGAATTTGCTGGACTAGATCGATTAACGCTTCGTTTGGAGTCTTTTAAAGATTGGCCTAATATTTCAATGAGGCTTTCTTTAGTTGAGTTGAATAACCTTTGGTATAGACGTATAAATGAAAAAGTTCCGCTTCAATATTTAACAGGGGTTACTTATTGGCGGAATTTTTCTTTGGATGTGGGTTCTGGGGTTTTGATACCAAGGCCAGAAACAGAGTGTTTAATCGATCTGGTTGTAGCAGCTACTAATAGTGTTTCCCATCTTCAACAAGGAATTTGGGTGGATCTGGGGACTGGTAGTGGAGCGATCGCTTTTGGATTGGCAGAAGTATTGACAGAAGCTTCTATTTATGCTGTGGATTGTAGTTCAGAAGCTTTGGCTATTGCTAGACAGAATGGGACAAAATTGGGTTTAGGGAACAAAGTAAATTTTTGTCAAGGTTCTTGGTGGGAACCATTGGAGCATTTGCGCGGTAAAGTGAGTGGCATGGTGTCTAATCCTCCTTATATTCCTAGTGATATGGTTTCTACTTTGCAACCAGAGGTTAGGAAACATGAGCCTCATCTTGCTCTTGATGGTGGTGCTGATGGGCTGGACTGTATTAGATATTTGATTGAAACAGCTCCACTATATTTAGTTTCTGGTGGTGTTTGGTTGGTGGAAATGATGAGTGGACAAGGGGATAAGGTGGCTGAAATGTTGCAGGATAATGGAGCTTATTGTCAGGTTGAGATTTTTCCGGATATTGAGGGTGTTCAGAGGTTTGCTATGGGTTATTTGAAGTAGCAAATATTATTTTCTTGAGCTTCAAAAATTTTTATAGAGCTTTGTTATGGAATAAGTTGAAATACTAATTTATATTCTCTTTCTACTATGGGGTGGTCCATATATATTGTGGCTTTTCCATCTTCACATGTCCCATCCTCGCCTACTAAAACACCTGCTTTGGCAGCCCAACGTAATTTCCATTTACCTGTTTCATTGTTGATTTTAATATCGAAGTTTACAGGATCGTGATTTTTCTTATTAGGAAAATTATTATCTTTTGATAATAATGGATCTTCAAGATTTATGTCTATTGGAAATGAATGTTCAAGAAGAGTTGCCTTTCCTTCTACTTCTGTTGTTCCATCTGCTTTACTTCTATCTATGACTTGACGAATTTCAACTTCTCCAACTTCTATATGGTCTTTCTTTATAGGTCTATATTTGAATTCAATTCTTTTACCTTCTTGGAATAGATTTTTGCAATATTTATTTTTACAACTATTTTGTGCTATTCCTAAAGAGCATCTAATTTCTGGAACGAAAATGGCTACAAGTATACCAGTTACAGGAATAGCTATACCTATTAAAAAAACATTTATTCTTTTGTTCCAACTCTTTTGTTCAGAATTACTCATAGATTTGATGATAATTCAAAGGTAAAACATAGTATTTATCAATATTTGGATGATATAAATACTATTTCAATTCTACTTTCCCTGCTATAAATTTGCCTATTTTTTTCAAACAAAATCTAAAATTGTTTTAGAGAGTAAAGTTATGAAGTTTAGTATCTATTGAGATTCTATTTGAGGGGGCAATTTCTGGTAATTTAGTCAGTTTTCCTATTTAGACTTTACCAGTACTGGCAGCTCGACCTGACAAAAGTGCTGTTTAAGGGTGGCAGTTAAGATCAACCTTGAATTTTAATCAGGGTAACTGGTTGAAATAATTTAATTTGAAGCTCAATTCATTTTCTTAAGCTCCCTGGGTTGAGAGTTTTTTCTGCCAGAGATGCTGGAATTACCTATATTTTTTCAAAAAATTAAAAATCAAAAAACAAAATAATATTAGTATCCGTTGAGAATCTAATTGATGGGTCAGCCTCTGGTAATCTAGTTAGTTTTTCTAGTGATATTGTACCACCACTGGCAGCTCGACCTGACAAAAGTGCTGTAATTTTTCCAGCGAAGGGTGGCAGTTAAGATCAACCTTGAATTTTAATCAGGGTAACTGGTTGAAATAATTTAATTTGAGGCTCAATTCATTTTCTTAAGCTCCCTGGGTTGAGAGTTTTTTCTGCCAGAGATGCTGGAATTACCTATATTTTTTCAAAAAATTAAAAATCGAAAAACAAAATAATATTAGTATCCGTTGAAACTCTAATTGAGAGAGCAGTTTCTGGTAATCTAGTGAGCTTTCCTATTGATATTGTACCACCACTGGCAGCTCGACCTGACAAAGAAGATTTAATTTTTCAACTGAAGGGTGGCAGTTAAGATCAACATTTAATTTTAATCAGGGTCACTGGTTGAAATAATTTAATTTCTGGTTCAATTCATTTTCTTAACTTCCATGAGTTGAGGGTTTTTCTCCCAGAGATGCTAAAATTAACTATAATTTTTCAAAAAATTAAAAATCAAAAAACAAAAAAATGAGTTTAGTATCTATTGAGACTCTCATTGAGGGGGCAATGTCTGGTAGTCTAGTTAGCTTTCCTACTGATACTGTACCAGCATTAGCAGCTCTGCCTCAAAAAGCAGATTTAATTTTTCAAGCAAAACGTCGTAGTCCAGATAAACCTTTGATTTTGATGGGGGCAACTCCTGAATCTTTGTGGCCTTATGTTCGAGGGAGTAATGAAGAGTTGCAGTTATGGCAAGAGGTTGCTCAGAAGTATTGGCCTGGACCTTTAACTTTGGTGCTGCCAGCTTCGGAAATGGTTCCTAGAGAAATGAACCCTTTTGACCCAACTACCATTGGAATCAGGATACCTAATTGCGATATTGCTAGGGAAATTATGGCCCAAGCAGGGCCTTTGGCTACTACAAGTGCTAATTTTTCAGGTCAACCTCCCTTGAGTCGAATGGCTGAAATTAATGCTCAATTTCCTGATGTTTTGGTATTGCCCCACGAAAAGGAGATAATGTTGGCTTCTGGAGTTCCTTCTACTGTTGCTAAGTGGAAGGAAATTAGTTGTTGGGAAATCCTACGTCAGGGAGCGGTCAAGTTAAAATTTTAAGGGTACGTTATTGTTGTTTAATATTTTTAGTCCCATGGGCTGGAACGATTTTTTATTTTTGGCATTAGGATTAGGGTTTGGGGTAATAGGTGGTAGGTTATGGTTGAGGCCAAAAACTGAGAACTTGTCAACGCCTTCTGTGGTGTCGTCACCTGAAGCATCTAATTTAGATCGACTAGAAGGTGTTTTAGAACAATTGAAACAGACTCAACTTGCATACCAGATGGCATCGGAAATGAGTAAGTTTAAGGCTGGTTTTTTGGCCCGAACTTCTCACGAGTTGCGATCGCCGATGAATAGTATGATTAGTACGCTACAGTTAATTATTTTTGATTTAGCTGATAACCCAGAAGAGGAACGTGAATTTGCTAATCAAGCGTATAATTCTGCGTTAAAAACTTTGGAACTGCTCGATCGAATTATTGATGTGGCTAAAACTGAGCATGGTACTGAAAAACTTAAAGTAGAACCGCTTCAGCTTAGTCAAGTGTTAGCAGTGGTGGACGATCTGACTTGTTTACAAGCTGCTAATCGTAGTATTCGTTTGAAAATATTACCTCCAGATCCTAATATTTATGTTTTGGCGGATGAGTCTCGTCTGAAGCAGGTTTTGATTAGTTTAGTTGATACTGCGATCGCTGAAATGGATGAAGGGAGTATTAATATTTCTGTTCATCCTGCACAAGAATCTGGTTATGTTCATATCTGGATTGACGATCAACGTCCAGTTAGTGCGTGGAGTGAGTCTTGGGATTTACTCAAGCAGAGTCATGAGGAGAAAACTGAAAAAATTGTGAGTTCTGAGTTTCAGCTCTCTCCTGGTATGAGATTGTTAATGAATCAAACTCTGTTAGGAATAATGAATGGACGTTTAGAGGTACTGGCGACACCTTCTGATGGTGAGGAGTCCGATTTTAACCGGACTCAATGTTCTATTCCTATGAGTTTGACATCCTCTCCCATTAAATAAGTGCGATTATAATGGGAGATTCCCAAACCTCACGATTTAGGTTTACTGCTTGAGTGGCACTTATCTAGACTGTTACCAGTCCCCGACAGTACGCCTACACAGTCAATTTGCTCTACGATCTGCCCGACCGCAGTAAAACCTCGATGACAAATCACTTTTGTAACTGCCATATTATGGTTTATTTCATAATTATAACATAATTCTATCTGAGAGTGGTGTTAACTTAGACTCTTGCAAATCAAGGTCAGTATCTGTTTTTATTTTGGTCGCGATTCATCTCCCGGTAAATCGAAGATTATACCGGGAGTCCTCACTCGCTCCATTTTAGATAGAAAACAATTGAGAGTTCTTAGCTAAAATTTTGCGTTACTTTTGAGCAAGTAGTAATGCTTTGTTTCTAGTTGTTAATTCTATTTCTCCTTCCATTGGTTGATTGTGCAATATCATTGTTGTGGTTTGGTTGTATTGAAATCCTATGCGTTTGTAGAAATCCTGTTGGTAGGTTGTCATTAGGTAGACTCGTTCTACATGGCACATTCTTGGATGACTTAAAATTGTTTGAACTAATTTGCGTCCTAGTCCTCCACCTTGATAGTTTGGGTGAATGACTATGTCCCAAATTGTGCCTCTGTATACACAGTCTGATGTAGCACGACCAAAACCTATCATTTTTTGACTATCCCATACGCTTACGACTGGGTTACTGTTTGTAATGGCTATTTCTAAATCTTCTATTTTTCTATTTTTCGCCCATACTGCTGCGGAATCCAATAAGGCCACCAGTTGAACAATATCTACTGTTGAGTTACCTTCGCAGAATTGTATATGACGATAATCTCTGGTAGTGTTTTCCATGTTGAGTCAGCTCTCTTTGACATCCTCCCGACGCTGCTCTACGAGACAGCGCGGGATTCCTAACCATCTGCCTATTTTTGTTTCGATTGAATATATTTTTGGATTAATTTTTATCCCTATCTTAGCCTTTTTCTACTTAAAGAGAGATAAAACTAATAAATATATTTAGGTTATTTTAGTTTTTTTGAGTGTTCTTTTGATTGTAGATTATTTTACTTACCTCCAAAATTTGAAAGTTAGTAATAGTTGATGTTCATGTCTTAACTATTTTGTATAGTATCACTCTTTTTTCTAATTATCAATATAGCGCTGTGCGCAGGCAACAGGCAACAGGCAACAGGCAACAGGGGGAATGAATTGCTGATAATATAAGACTTTTAGCTATTTGGCCCCTCCTGCAATTTGTAAATATACCAGCGCTCATTGCTATATATTGATAAGATGTTTTTTCGTAAGTTGTGTCAAAATTTGATAACAAATTGAATTGGCTACAATTTTATATGAAAAAATTTTTTTATGTGTAATTTTTAATATATATTTCAATAATTAATAATTAATAATTAATAATTAATAATTAATAATTAGGGCTTGCTGATTAAATCTAAAAGCATTGATATATAAAGACAAGTGCCTTTTTGGGGCCTTTAAAAAGTACCTGGTATCACGTCTAAAACGCTCAAAAAGTTAGTATTTTAGCCGCATAGTTAGGCAGAACAATCTTGGGACAATTCTTTCTACTACCTCTTCGCTCATTCCCTGTTCCTCCTGTCTTCCCCTCCACCGGAGGGGGAGGGGCAAGGGGTGGGTTGTTTCCTGTATAGCTGTCTCCTACCCCAGCAAAAAGACTTTATGAGCGCAAACCCTAATTACCTTTTCTTGATTTGCCTTCCCTCCAGCAAAGTATAAGTATTCAGGTGGACATGATATAACGATAGAATTCCGTTCTGCTTTGCGATCGCATCACGTGCTGTAGGATAGTGCGTTACCTATATACGCTTCGCACCCTACGCAATCTAATATTAACTAACATTTATCTAATATTTTTCTAATATTAATTTGACAAACATTATATGGTTTGCACCCTACAAATCTAATATTTTTCTAATACTAATTTGACAAACACTCTCTTAATATCATCTCCGGTAACATCGGAGCGTGTATCGAATTAAATTTCAATTGAAAGAAACCCTTCATTCATAGAAGAGTGAATAGGGAATAGTAGGGGCCTTGTATGCAACATCCGTAGGTTATAGAGGAACAGAAGTATATCAAAAAAGAGAAAATAAGATTAAATATTTACAATATTCTGTGATATCATGTCCGCTGGTATCGTTTGTGTAAACCCAAAGGTGAATATCTACAGGAAATTTAAGTTTTTTTCTTGCTCTTAGGTATTCCTGACTGTTCCCTGTTCCCAGTTAAGTGTTCCCAGTTAAGTGTTCCCTACCCTTGCTATACAATACCGATGCTACCGGACATGATATGAGTGATAAAATTTGAGACTTAAGTGAGACTTAAGAGCAAAAATATAGATTAAGATGTAACTACCTTTTTTGAATTTGATATTATATCATGTCCGGATAATTAGTGATAAAAAACTTTCTCCTTCTTTTCTTCTTTCTTCCCTCCTGAATTCTGAATTCTGAATTCTGAATTCTGAGTGTTTATTTATAACTGTTCAACCGGACATGATATTAGTCCTTTAGCAAAATCAAGTTAACAATATGAGAAACATGAACTTTTGTAGTGATAATGTCACTGAGGTATGCCCAGAAATTATGGCTGCTTTGATAGCTGCCAATGAAGGGTGTGCGATGCCTTATGGTGCAGATGAATACACTCAACGTTTGGAAGCTAAATTCTCAAAATTATTTGAAGCTCCTGTGACAATTTTCCCTGTTGCTACGGGTTCTGCTGCTAATGCTCTTGCTTTATCGGCGATCGCTCCTCCTTATGGAGCTATTTATTGTCATGCTGAATCTCATATTAATGTGGATGAATGTGGTGCCCCAGAATTTTATACGGGTGGTGCGAAGCTGGTGACGCTCAGTGGTACAGATGCTCAAATTAATCCTTCTGACTTAGCAACAGCATTAGAAAAAGCTGGTATTGGTATAGTGCATCATGTTCAACCAGCAGCAGTTAGTATTACCCAAGCAACAGAAGCAGGAACAGTTTATTTACCAGAAGATATAGCTGAAATAGCAAAATTAACTCACGATCTCAACCTGTATCTACACATGGATGGGGCGCGTTTTGCTAATGCTGTTGCTAGTTTGGGTTGTGCGCCAGCAGATATAACTTGGCGAGCGGGGGTGGATGTACTGTGTTTTGGTGCGACTAAAAATGGAGCGATGGCAGCGGAGGCAGTAGTCTTTTTCAATCAAGAATTAGCAAAAACATTTGGCTACCGTCGCAAACGCAGCGGGCATTTATTCTCAAAAATGCGATATTTGTCAGCTCAGTTAGAAGCTTACATTACTGATGATGTATGGCTGAAAAATGCTAGCAATGCTAACCAGATGGCTACAAAATTAGCGCAAGGTTTGGTCAATTGTCCTGTTGCCAGGTTATGTCATCCAGTGGAGGCAAATGAAATTTTTGTAGAAATTCCTGAGTCTGTGGTTACTGGTTTGAGAGCGGATGGTTTTGAGTTTTATGTTTGGCAGGAGGGAACTCTACCTATAATTAGACTTGTAACTACTTCAACTGGTAAATTAATTAAATCCCCTAAGTTTTTATTGAGTCAACTACGCGAGCTGAAATTGCTGCAAAGAAGACTTAAGAATAAGGAAAGAGGTTCAAATAATTGGTTAAAGCTTCAGAACAAAATAGCTAGGCTACATGAAAAAATAGCCAATGCTAGACGGGACTGGCATTTCAAACTAGCTCATCAACTTTGTGATGGCACAGACAATATTTTTGTTGAAGATATCAACTTCAAATCCTGGTCTAGAGGCATTGTCAGAAAACAATCTTTAGATAGTGGTATAGGTCAATTTATCAATGAAATATTGCCTTATATTTGCTGGAAAAAAGGTAAGTATTTTGCTAAAGTTGACAAAAATTACACATCTCAAGAATGTCCTAAATGTGGGCATAGACAGAAAAAGAAGCTCTCTGACAGAAAACATATTTGTAGCAGCTGTGGTTATCAAGTAAATCGCGATGTAGCTGCAGCAAAAGTCATTAGAAATAGAGGGTTAATCGCGGTGGGACACGCCGTTCAGTAAAAAGCTTGTGGAGACGATCTGGCAGGGGTGCAACTCAACTTATTTGATTTGTTATCTAGTTAGGGTTTGCTGATTAAATCTCAAATAATTACCAGATAAAGGTTTTAGCATTTTTAGGTATTGAAAAAGTACATGGTTTTCAGCTCTTCATGGTCAAAAAGGAGCGCATTTTTAGCGCATAGTTGGGTCCCCCCCGCCCCCACTCCCCTACCCCCCCACTCCCCCACTCCCCCACTCCCCCACTCCCCCACTCCCCCACTCCCTCACTCCCCTACTCCCCCACTCCCCTACTCTCAACTATACAATAAGTATTCAACCGGACATGATATAAACCCTATGTCTTTCTCTCAAATGACTTTTTTCCATGATATTCGTAAGTTGGGAATTAATCACAATCACTGGTATGCTGTTGCCCGCAGTGTAGAGATAAAATATCAACCTTTCAGCATTACCCTTTGGCATCAATCAATTGTCCTTTATCGGGATCGAAGTGGAAAAGTCCATGCTCTAGAAGACCTTTGTCCTCATCGCTTTGTCAAACTTAGTTCTGGTCGCGCGATCGCTGATGAATTAGAATGTGCATATCATGGATGGCGTTTTAAGTCAAGTGGTGAATGTTCCCATGTGCCCTATTTAGCAAGTAATCAAAAATTGCCTAGCTGTCAAATTCGTACTTTTCCAGTCCAAGAAATACACGGTTTTATCTGGCTATTTCCTGGAGATCAATCCCTAGCAAATGCAATTTATCCTTTAGAAATACCTGAGTGGGAACACCTAAACTATATAGCCACCATCTCAGTTATAAAATGTCGAGCGCACTATTCTTATTTAGTGGAAAATTTGATGGATATGTACCACGGACATTTACATCAAAACTGGCAAGCATGGGCAGCAGCAAAATTAATAGATTTATCTGAAAATGACGACCGAGTAGATGCTTATTATCAGGCTCAAAGTTATTACAAAATTGACAAAATCTGGTCTATCTCTCAATTATTATTTCCTAGTTTACGACAACTCCATCCCGAACCATTAAATGTTAGTTATATCTATCCAAATTGGGTTTCTAATCTGGGCAAAGATTTTAAAATTTATTGTCTTTTATTACCTATTAATGAAAAACAAACCCAAGCTTATCTGATTCATTTTACATCACTTCATGCCTTTTGGCGTTTACATAAACTTCCAGAATGGTTTAGACGATTTGTGAAAAATAGTTTATTTGGTTCAGCTCAAAAACTACTCGATGGATTAGTGCAGCAAGATGTAGAGATGATTGAAGAAGAACAACAAGCTTATCTAAAAAATCCCCAGCAACGTAGCTATGAATTAAATAAAGCTTTAGTCAGCACACAAAGGTTAATTAAAAAACAAGCGCTTCAATGAATCATAAATATATGCTGAAAATAATAGAATATCTGTGTAACAGCCGATAAGATACTTATCAAGGTATAAAGTATAAAACTTATCATACATAAGTTATAACCGTCTTTAGCTAGACCGCCGAGAAGCCTCACACCATAATTTTTAAGAACCATAATTTTTAAGAGGAGTGTGAGATGAATCGGCGGCCAATTGAGTAGGTTCGATGCCCATTAAATTTGCATGCTATCCCAGCAGAAGCTTTCGCCCTAGTTGAAAAACTTGTATGATTATCTTGCAATCACCCCGGAAATTTTCCACCATGCGGACTGCCTACCAATATAAATTAAGGCCAAATAAAGAACAGTTAGCCACAATAGAAATGTGGTTGGAATTGTTGCGTCGGCAGTACAACTATCGGTTGAGTGAAAGATTCTCATGGTGGTCAGAAAACCGTTGTCCGGTTAACGCCTGCCCCTTAGTAACGCCAATTCCTCAACTAAGAGATAATCCAGATTATTACTCTCAAAAAAAAGATTTGGTTAATACCAAAGACAAATTTCCGGAATACAAGCTAATTCACTCTCAGGTCCTGCAGGATTGCATAAAACGAGTAAAATTTGCCTTTGATAGATGGTTGAAAGCAGACAAAAATGGAAATAAATTAGGGAAACCAAGGTTTAAGGGAATTGGACGTTATCGCAGTTTTACTTATCCTCAAATCAAACAAGACTGCATTCAAGAAAACAAGATCGACTTGCCAAAAATAGGCAATATCAAGTTGATTCAACATCGACCGTTACCTGATGGTTTTCAAATTAAAACAGTAACAATTAGTCGTAAAGCAGATGGTTATTATATTACTTTATCCCTAGAAGACAAATCAGTTCCAACTTTAACAAATCAAGTTGAACCTACATCAAAAAATACTCTAGGAATTGATATGGGGCTAAAAGAATTCTTAGTAACAAGTGAAGGAGAATCAGTCCCCATACCTCAATACTATTGCTCATCTCAGCAGCGATTAAAGACTTTACAGAAACGTTTATCTCGAAAGAAAAAAGGCAGCAAAAGATGGTTAAAAGCTCTTCTAGCTGTAGCCAAGCAACATAAAAAGGTAGCTGACAAGCGTAAAGATTTTCATTTCAAAACAGCCAATGAATTGTTATCAAAAGCGGATATTATTGCCCATGTAGACGCGGAGCGCGGCGTGCCGGAGGCAAACTTAAACATTAAAGGGCTAGCAAAGACCCGTTTAAGTAAATCAATTAACGATGCTGGATGGGGAAATTTCCTGTCTATTTTGACTGTCAAAGCCGGAAATGCTGGGCAGAAAACCATAGCAGTGAACCCCAAAAATACTAGCCAAGATTGCTCAAACTGTGGAAAAAAAGTCGATAAAGAATTAAATATACGAACTCATTCTTGCCCACATTGTGGTGTTGTGATTGACCGCGACTTAAATGCCGCGATAAATATAAAAAATAGGGCGGTAGGGCATTCCGTCCTTAAAGCTCGTGGAGCCCGACGGGATACCGGGGCTACGAAACGAGAAGCCCATACTATAGCACCAGCTTAGTGTGGGAGTATGTCACAATCCCGTGTACTTAAGTTGCGGGAGAAGTCAAAACAGCCAATATCTCTCACATTATGGATGGAGCTAGTTCAACATGGGTAATACCATTGGCATAATGTTTGGGTTTTTAGGTGGAACAATTTTCGCCAGTGAAGGGGGATACAAAGTTTTACAACACCCTAACCCAAACCGAGAATATCAAAGACTTTCGGAAGCTAAATGGTTTTTGGCCTTAAGGTGGTGCGAACAATTTCCAACTCCTGCTGGCATCCTTAACTACCAAAGTCAACTTTCTTTTTATAATCAAGCAGCATTAAGAGTTGGAGAAAACAATTTTTTACCTCCAGACCACAGACAAGAAATTTTTAATCAATGTTTATCTTTGCCAGCAGGTACAACAGGAAATTATTCAATTTTTACAGCAGATGGCAGATTATTTAGAACTCTAGAAGTGATGGGAATTGACATCGATCCCAGATATGGTAGAGTTGCTATTGTCCGTTCACTTTAAGCTGTTATATCATGTCTGGTTGAACAGTTATAAATAGGGTTTGCTGAAAAAGTCTTTTTGCTATGGTAGGGAGTAGGGACCCACCCCTCGCCCCTCCCCCTCCCAGGAGGGGAGTAGGGAGTAGTAAAGAGTTAGGATCTAGGGGAGTTCTAGAAGAACTGGTCATATCAAATCCGGTTAAACAGCCATAGAATGGTTAAGTCTTTAGAATTCAGCAATTCTGCAATTCAGAATTCAGGAGAAGAAAGATAAGACAAGATGAGCGTAGTTATGACAATTGGATAATTTTTTTATGTCCAATTAAGCGGATTTGATATCATTCATAATCCACCCTTACTTTTTCTGTCACAATGACTCCAAAATCTTCACTTTTTCCGCTCCATCAACCGAAAAGCTGCTACTTTTTCAGCACCTAAAGTTCTTCAAACCTTTATCTCTAAGTGCTTTGAGATTTAATCAGCAAGCCCTAAATAAACTATGAAGGAGTCAGGAGTCAGGAGGGAAGAAAGAAGAAGAAACAGAAAGTTTATCGGTCGCGTCAGCGGAACGGAGTTTGATCGCTAATTAGGGTTTGCGCTCATAAAGTCTTTTTATTAGGGTAGGGAGTAGGCAGCTTTGCTGTAGGCAGTAGTTAAGAGTTAGGATTTAGGGGAGTTGTAGAAGAGGTAGTCATTCATCATTGCCCCTTAGACATCTCCAGAAAAGAGGGAACACCGGAGCTGGGAACAGGGGGAAATAATTGATAATTTATGGATAAGAATTGATTTTATTTTTAATTTTTGGAGATGTCTCTTAGTTTTTCTCTCATCATTATCCCACCCATACTCACTTTTTCCCCTTTCCTCGGATTTGATATCATGTCCGATAGCATCGGAGCGTGTATAAAATTAAGGTGACAATGAAAGAAAACCTTCTGCCTCCTGCCTCCTGCCTCCTGCCTTCGGACAACCATTGTCTAATTATTCAACCGGACATGATATGATATCATCCGTAAGTTCTGTTTGATTTTAAGCGCTGGGCAAATGAGCAGGAAGAACACTTATGGCAGCAATAGCAATGTAAAGCAAGGCAAAACGAGTCTCAAATATTGCCACAAAGTGAAATTTTGTTGTGCGATACCAATCTAACTGAAAGGCGATCGCTACTAACTTGACTAAGGCCACAGTATAGGATAAAGCTGTGGCTATATTTAAGCAGTTGAAGCAATAAAGACTCAATATAATTAGGACTGCAGTTCCATGAAATATTATTCCAGGTATAGGAGAACTGGTTTTCTTTTTTCGCAACTTGAGTGTAAATATAGCACTGCTGAAAAATAAGGTATTCACGATCCACATTGCCATAGCAGTTAAAGAAATGTGGCCTGTAGTAGCTATATATGCTAAAGGTGCTGATAGGCAGATAGCTGTAAATCCGATTAATTCATTTAGTATAGACTTTTGTTTTTGCTTTAGCACTGCAATACTATCTGCAACTAAAGCTGCTATTGCCATGGCATAGATCCATAGCAAACATGGAGATTGAAAACATAGCCATGCAGCGATCGCCATGGCAATACCTCCATATAACCCACCCCAGATAAGAAAGCGGGGTTTCCAGCTCCTTCGCTGTTTTATTTGTACCACTAAGGGATGTTCTGCTTGCAGGGCAAAAAAAGCACAGATTAAAGCTAAAGTTGTTGAGTTTGTCCATTCCTGAGCTAAAGCTGCTCCTGTAATAAAAGAACCACCTAATACTAGCAAAATTCCTTGCTCTGGAGAAAACGTCGGTCTATACCAAGCTTGTAGGTTGGGACGATTTTTATTAGAGGTAGTTGTTGATAACTTAACCATGATTAAACTCCTTAAAGAAGGTGATGGTGGCCTGATACGCCTAAAATCTTGCAATTATCGGGGCAGGTTTTGAATTCAGAATTCAGAATTCAGAATTCAGAAGTAATCCTTGACTAAGTTTGAGGATTTATCAAAATAATATAGGTCGCGCAACCCCGCCTTTTGAGGCGAAATATTTTTGGAGCGAAGCTCAAATCCCCTACTTCCCCTCCTGGGAGGGGTTAGTCACATCCCCTACTTCCCCTCCTGGGAGGGGTTAGGGGTGGGTTTACTTCTGACTTCGTTATAAATGTCCACACCCTATTTTGCGTAGTACTATAGTCAGTCCAGAGCTAATTTTACCAATAAATTATTGATAATTATTATTAATAATCTCACAAATAATCCCCGATTTTTAAGTATTGATTGATACAAAATTATCAAATAGTTAATCAATCCAGAGATTTGCAAATATAAATATAAATTCCTAAATCATCAAAATAAGAGGGTAATAGACGAGATAGGTAATTTTACTCCATAGATATTTTGATTAATTTTGGACATTGGCATTGGACTAATAATGTCAAAAAATATTTAATGAATTTGAGAATTAGATGCAATTATTTTAGCAGTAATATCATGTCCGGTTGAATAGTTAGACTTTGGCGGAAGGAAGGCAGGAGGCAACCCACCCCTAACCCCTCCCAGGAGGGGGAGGCAGGAGGCAGAAGGTTTTCTCAAGAGTGTCACCTTAATTTTATACACGCTCCGATGCTACCAGACATGATATAATCTAAAAAGCGATCGCCTCCTCAAAATTGAAGAGGCGATCGCTTCAAAAGTTAAGTAGATGTTGACAAAGAGTACAAATCTTCAGTTAGATAACGACAAAATCACCACTGTCAATATTAACAGCAGCAACACTTGCCAAGGTTGCGAGATTTTGTGATGTTGCTGTCTCTTGCAGAATAGTATTCGCACCACTTTGAATGACAGTCACATCACTGAAAGTCAGACCATCTAATAAGAAGTTATCTATTCCATCTGTATAGTCTGTAATTAAGTCATTGCCATCGCCAGAACGCAAGAGGAAACTATCAGCGCCAGTTCCACCAGTTAAGTTATCAGCACTGAGGCCACCGTCGAGAGTATCTCGACCGTCACCACCATCCATAGTGTCTATACCACCACCACCTAAGAGGGTGTCCATATTAGCACCACCATTGATGATGTCTCTATTAGCGCCACCATCAAGAAAATCTGAACCACTATCACCATTGAGAGTATCGTTACCACCAAAACCTAAGAGGGTATCTGAAGCGCCACCACCTGAGAGACTGTCATTGCCTGGACCAGCATCAAGGGTGTCTAGACCACCACCACCGATAAGGGTATCATTACCTGAACGACCAAACAATTGATCGTTGCCTCCCCGACCATTGATTTCATCGTCTCCTGCTAAACCGTCGATAATATTATCCTGACCATTACCGTTAATATTATCATCAGCACCAGTACCAAAAATGGTACTTGGGGTAGGGGTAGGAGTAGGTCCAGGAGTAGGTGTAGGAGTTGGAGTCGGAGTCGGAGTGGAGTTGCCAAACTCGAAAGCACCAATATCAGCTACACCATTAATAACGCGCTGGAAACCTGTACCCCGTTGGTCAGTAGTCAGACCTAGGGGGTTACTGCCAGCATTAATAGCAGCACTGCCAGCTTGTAAAGCATGGGTTTGAGTAGGACCACCATTGTCAGCAAGGGGGTCTAGACCGGGGCTAGTGACTCCGGTTTGATCGCCTGTAGCGCTGAAACGACTATTAGCGTTTCCTGTACCAATTAAGTTGTTGCCTCCACTTTGGATGGAGTTGCTGGTAGCTCTTAATTCATCAACATCATTAGCACCCGTATTATTACGGTTGCCAGAAATAATCGTAGAAGTAACAGTTGTAGCAATTTTATTGGGAGTGCTATCTAAAGCGAAACTTGCTAAACCACCGCCAGTGCCACCATTATTTAGAGTCGGAGTTTGTGCAAAGTTATTAGTAATGGTGCTGTTAGCAATTGTAGCGGTGGTAAAATGGTTTAAATTGGGGTTATTGGCAGTGACGTAAACACCACCACCTTGACCGTTTGCTGTATTACCGCTAATGGTGCTTTGATTAATCTGTGTAGTACCAAAGATAGCAACACCACCACCATCACCAGTACCAACAGCAAGTGCTGAGTTGTTGTTGATGGTAGAATTAGCAATGGTTGTATTACCAAATGCCATGACACCACCACCGTTGTAGTTAGCTTCATTACTACTAATAGTGGTGTTGATAATATTGGCGGTTCCTAGATCGTTGTTATAGAAACCACCACCATCTCCTGATGCCGTGTTACCTGTGATTACAGCATTACTGACAGTGATATTTTCATTGTTGAATATACCACCCCCATCACCAGCGTTGGTAGCATTGCTGCCAAAAGCAAATCCACCTGTGATGTTTACTCCATCAATGGTAACTGTAGCTTGGTTATTGGCGTTGCCATCATCAACATTAAATACACGAAATTGACCGTTAGCATTTCCTCCTGCGTCTATTGTGACTGGGTTGGTTTCATCGCCATCAATGGTGAGGTTTTTATCAATGAGAAGTTCGCTCGCTAGGGCGATAGTTTGACCACCTAGACTGGGGTCAAAGTTAATTGTCTCACCTGCGGCAGCGTCGATAATTGCCTGTCTTAGGGAACCAGCACCACTATCGTTAAGATTAGTTACTGTAGCCATAGTTTGTTCGACTTTTTAGTATTTTGTTTGCTATTCGTTTAAGCATTGCTAATTGCTGCTCATCCGGAAAAATCAGATTAATTTAGATTAATTAGGGTTTGCTGAAAAAGTCTTATATCATGTTCGGTTGAATACTTACACTTTGGAGTCAGGAAGGCAGGAGGCAGAAGGCAGAAGGCAGAAGGAAAAGAAAGGTTTAAAGGGAGAAGGTTTTTTATCACTAATTATCCGGACATGATATTATGGGTGAAGGTAGGAGACAGGAGACAACCCACCCCTCGCCCCTCCCCCTCCCAGGAGGGGAAGACAGGAGAAATAGGAATTTAGAAGAGGTAGGAGTAAGAATTGTCCCTTGATTTTTATGCCCAACTATGCGCCTAAAATACTAACTTTTTGAGCGTCAAGAGCTGAAAACCAAGGTATTTCAGACCTAAAAAGGCTAAAGTCTTTATATGTTAATGCTTTTATATTTAATCAGCAAACCCTAATTAATACCAAGGGTGATAAATTTTTGTTACAAATGGTAGGGACGCCCTTATGCAACGTCCCTACGAAAGAAGGAAGAGGGAAGAATGAAGAAGGGATAAATATTGAAAAAAAGGGAAAAAAGATAGAGATAACTATCTCAAATAAATTTTAACAGCTATTTTTAAGCATATCCGATCGATATCTACCTTTTTGTAGTATTCTTTTTTCAAATTGCTATAATATCGATAAAGATCTTCATTATCCCAGTTGAATATTTTCTCAGTAAATTATCAGTGAATATACTGAAAAATATGGCGATCGCTATTTTATTTAATCGTTATTTTCTACAATTTGGCAGCAGCTTATAGGTAATTTGTAAAAATTTTTTTCATCTGATATCAAATCCGCCTAATTGCACATAGATCCAATAACGTAATAATCAGGGTTTTAAGCTATTGATTGTGACGGTATTTAACCGGATTTGATATGATTACAAATTACCGAAAAATTACGCTTGAAAGCCTCCTCTTTATAAGAGGATAAAAAGAAAAGTTTTCCTTTGAGTCAATCCTATCCCTTTTAAAGGAGAGGTAATTCTAAATTCTAAATTCTAAATTCTAAATTCTTGAATAGATAGCTTATTCAATTGATATTACAGCTATTGGTAAAAATGACTTTGAACTATCATTTCACTTCTTCATATCTCAGCCTAGAAAACAGGAAAAATATTATTATTTATTCTGTAATTTTGCTGAGTTCGATTAATGATAATTACCTCTAAATTAATGTTTGACAATAAATCTTTCAGCAACTTCAACTAGAAAACTCTGGTAGCTTTCACCTAGATGCTGTCAACGTTATATTCAGATAATCAGTAAATTCGAGGAGTTCTTTTTCTCTTGAATTAAAGATTATAATTCTTTTTCCTGCCACTGTATCATAAGTAGGTAGGAATTTAATCTAAACAAGGGTGCAACTAACCTGATTTTCTTTATGCACTTAATCCCGATCCTTGATGCTTTTCCATCCTACCCAATCTTTTATCAAAGTGTCAAGGGTATAGTGCTACGCGCAAGGCAAAAGTTAAAAGTCAAAAGTCAAAAGTAATATCATGTCCGGTTGAATACTTACACTTTGGAGGAGGTAAGGCAGCTATGCTGGAGGCTTTAGTTATCTAGGATAGCAGGAGGCAGAAGGAAAGAAAAGGTTAGAAGGGAAAAGGTTTTTTATCACCCTATTATCCGGACATGATATAATACCAAGCGTGATAAATGTTTGTTACAAATGGTAGAAGTAAGAAAGAAGGAAGAGGGAAGAAGGAAGAAGGGGTAAATATTGAAAAAAAGGGAAAAAAGATAGAGATAACTATCTCATATCAAATCCGGTAGCATCGGTGTAATTAGATAGAGGGATGGGGAGATGGGGAGATGGGGAGATGGGGAAATATTTGGTAATGGTTGAAGATGGAAAATTTTTTTATATCGAATTAAACGGATTTGATATCAAATGAACTGGAGGCACTATTTTTAAGCATATCCGAGTGATATCTACCTTTTTGGCGTAGATCGAAGGTTCGTGTCACCAGGTGCAACGTTGTAAAGTTTTGTAAAGAAAACGTATATGCCCGTTGGCAACTGTCTGAGCGCAAACAACCACACAATTGCACTACCTAGAAGCGTTCCAAGGGGGTGCAAGTTGTTCATTGAACATAGTCTCAGCAGCTGAAGGGTGTTTTTATTTGCAGTTAATGTGAGCTGTTTGCGGAGCATTCCGTAGGAAAAATTGCCTTGTTTGCGAGCTGAAGCGTTTTTGTTTGCAAGCCGTTACACTTACCCAAGAAACGCAGGAAGTTCTAGCCGAGTTTGGTATTCCACTTCTCAAAACTCAAATTCAACAACGTCAGGTGTATCGCCAGTCAGCAGTTTATGGTCAAACTGTTCACACCTTTGGAGCTAAAGCAAGACCTGCAATTACTGAAATAGAGCAGCTTACCAAAGAAGTGCTGAAAATACTCAAGAAATAGTAATATGTTGCTTAAAGTAAAAAGTAACTGTTTTAAAACCATAAAGTGTCAGCAGTCCCAAATAATTTGTTGGAAGTGTATTGGAGAAATTTGAATGAAATCACTTGCTCCCGTCTTCCCACGAGAAATAAAAGTTCTAGCTTACCTGGGAGGGTGATTTTATCCTTTAAAAGCGACTCTCTTATCCTTTAAGTACATCTCAATACCCTCCAAGCGCAGATAATGAACCTGTCCAGATATATCACCTGCTACAATAGTCACATTATCAGGTGCAACTGCACAGCAATTTATTTCACTTTCTCCAGTAAATGTGGCAATTACTTTTCGAGTTTTAAATTCCCAAACTTGTATAGTCTTATCTGAGGATGCAGAAATAACAAGCTCACCATCGGATGTAACTTTTACTGAATTTACTGAGTCAGTGTGACCTGTAAATGTACGAATTTCTTCTTCCTTTTTAAGGTTCCAAATTTTGATGGTCTTATCTTTGGAGCCAGAAATTAAGTGATTTCCATCTGGTGTTACTGACATAGTATTTATAGAGCTTCCATGACCTTTGAAGGTTAAAAGTTGCTTTTTAGTTTTTAGATTCCAGACTTTGATAGTTTTATCTTTGGAGCCAGAAATTAAGTATTTACTATCTGGGGTGATAGTCAAAGCAGTTACTTTTTGTTTATGACCTTTGAGGGCAAAAAGAAACTTTTTCTTTTCCATATTCCAAACTTTAATTGTGCTGTTAGTTGAGCCAGAAATTAAATATTTTTCATTTGGAGTGATTAATATTGTTGTTAGAGATTCATTAAAAAATAGAACAATTCCAATTAGTCTTATGTACACGGCACATATTCCAATTCCAATTCCAAGTACAAAGAAAAAATTATCCTTAGACAATAAGAAAAATAATACACTAATAATAAGTATTAAAATGCAGAAAACAACAAGATAAAGAAATTGTAGATGACTTCGTAAATCAAAAATATGCTTTTTATCTCTTAAACTCCATACTGTAACAAAATAAGAACTCCACCTCAAATTTATAATATTAGTATCTATAAAAATTAATCCCTGATTAGATTGTGTAGCAATTACAGCAATAATTTGCTTTTTTTTCTTGCTTAATTTGCTCAACCAGGTTAAGCTTGATTCTAAGCACCAGATTAAGTTTAATTGTGTATATGATTTGATATCTGAAAATTTAGTATAATCGGTGAGATTTTTGGATTTAATCTTGGTATTAGGTGTATTAGGTTTTTTAAAAAAAAGTCCTTGTAATATCGAGATACAGATAAATGTCAATAAAGTATAATAGCTTTTAAAAATCAACTCAAAAATTAATCCCATAGGGAATAAAAATAAATATAATGTTAATATTGTTGAAAAAAATACTGTAATCCAGGATAGTACAACCAAACAAGAACGCAAAAAAAGTAGCTCTATAGTAAATATGAATATGTTTTTTATCCTTTGTAAAATAGACCAATTTTTATCAGTTATAAATTTATAAATAGGCTTAATATTTTCTAAATCATAACCTATAACAGTATTATTTTTTAAACAAAAAAACACTTGTTCTCCATCAGGGGTAATGGTTATATCATTTACAGATATATCATTAGTAGCCTGAATGCACTTTTCTACTGAGTCTAAATTCCAAACTTTAAGTGCTTTGTCCTGTGAAGCAGAAATTAATTTTTTATCATCCGGACTCGTTATCACACAATGTATTGAGTCATTATGACCAATTAAATTTAAAAGTTGTTTACCAGATTTTGCATCCCACACTTTGAGGGTTTTGTCCAAGGAAGCCGAAATAAATCGTGTTCCATCAGATGTCAAAGCAATATCGACTATGGGAGCAGTATGACTTTTAAGCTTACGATAAAATGCTCTACGAAAAGGCTTTCTTTGGTAGGTTTGCCGATTTGTTTTTGCATCAAGACCAATTAAAGAATTATCACTACAAACAGCCACTATTCGACTACAATCGACAGTAGCTGCTATTGCATATATTGCCCACAAATCACCATTTTCATTCCTGTGTAGACCAGATTTGAAAAGGAGTTTACCATTTTTTAAACTCCAAACCTTAATGATTCCATCATCTCCTCCAGAAATCACCTCATATCTGGTGATAGCAATAGTTCTTACTAAGTCGTTATGACCTTCTAAGGTTAACTCTTCTCTCTCAGTTTCTATATTCCAGACCTTGATGGAATTAATATTAGCAATTGATGCTGAAACTACTTTCTTACCATCTACAGTAACAGCTACAGCAACTATGGGTAAACTATGACCATTAAAAGTCAACATTTCTGCACCTGTTTCTAAATTCCAGACTCTAACAGTATTATCAGATGCACCAGAAACTACTTTCTTACCATCTGGAGTAACAGCTACAGCATTTACTGGAGAAGTATGACCTTTAAATGTCAAAATTTCTGTAGCTGTATTCAAATTCCATACTTTAACAGTATGATCCGATGAACCAGAAACTACAAATTTTCCATCTGGTGTGACAGCAACTGCATTTACCCCGTCAAAATGACCACCGAGGGTAGATATTAAGTGTCCAGTAGGGGAACTTAAACTAGCTCTCAAGCTACGCAAACAAGGAACTTGCGTTTGTGGTATTTGTTGTAGTAAATTTTGAATTTCTGGTGCATCAAAATCTAGTAAACGCCCTGATAATTGCCCTGTTAATTGCTTTGAATCTTGATTTAAAATATGTGCTGAGAGTCGCAATGCTCCTTGAATTAACTTTAATGATTTTATACTTTGGTAGCCATATTTAAATAATTTGAAGTCAATATCATCAATCAAATCATAATCTTTAATTAGTGCTTGGATACCGAAGCTATTATGATTAATTTTGGCTTCAATAAAGTAATAATCACTCAACAATTGACATAAATCTTCAACTTCAACTTCATCACCATATACAGCCCATCTGAGTGATTCACCCAAAAACAATTCCATTTCTTCGTCATTGGATGAAAAATCATCTAAAATAGCATGAACATCAATCATTACTACTTTCTCCTAGTAATCATCTTAAATAATCCAGAATTAATTTCCCGTAAGTTTACCCCCGCAGCTTGGACGATATCGTTACGGTATAAAAACTCTCGAAAACTTTCGTGATAAAATCTGTAACGTGCTGCTTGGTGGTTTTCTTGTTTCTGTAAAAATTGTGCCCAACCATCAAGCACTTCCTGCACAGTCATCTCATCCTGTTTAGAATATTTAGCTATAACTTTGCGAGAAGTAGCCCTACGTAAAACACACATTACATAAACAATTTCGATTTTATCCCTTGGTAAAGGCTTAGTTGTCATCCCCATGAGTTGCCAATGACTTTGATAATATCCTTGTAAACCTATGGGTAATTCATCCAGAGGTTTATCATTATAAAAACCATTAGCTATTGCTGGTAAAACACAGCGCAAATACATAAAATTATTTTCGCTTTTTATGGCCATTGATTCCACAAACTCATCATTAGAGATTTGCTTCTGTTTTTCAATCCACTGACTCAAATCGTGTTTATATTCCCCATCATTCAGGAATTTCCAAATATACTCCTTCACATCCCGATTACTTTCTTTCTTTTCCTGCCTTAAATCCAATTCTTGGATTGGTGTAGCAGGAGAAAAATTCAGCCTTTTATCATTGTCATTATAAGGTCTTCTAGTGAGAAGAAAATAAACATCATCTGGAATAACAGTAGGTAAATTTAAAATATTTTCAGATGGTTTTTGTTGATCAACTTCATCCAATGCATCAACCACAATGACCAAACGTTCACCCGCAGATAATTTCTGTTTTACTTTTCTCAACAAAGTTGATAAACCTACATCTTCTACATTTTGCAAGTCGTAACGACTAATCAATTGTTCGCGAATTTGTTTGAGGAATAATTCTGGACGATTCATTCCCTCAGCACGAATATTAAAAAAGCAAATTGCTTCTCGATTATCTAATATGTATTTAGCAGCAATGGTACTTTTCCCCATCCCCGCATCACCAATAATAGTAAAGTAGCCGTTTCGGTTATTTTTAATAAATTCTTCTATAGCATCAAAGACAAATTTACGACCGCAAAATAACTGGGTCTTTTCGTAAATTAGTCCTTCAAATTCTAATGGTAACTGCTGTTGAGGATACCAGTCTTTTGGGTCAACTATATCAGTAGGTTTTAGATTGAGAACTTTTGCAATATTTGTTACTGCCCATCTTTCAATTCCATTTGGACAATCTTTAGTCCCAAGTAAGCGCTTAACTGTATCCACAGATACAGATGCTTTCTTTGCTAGTTTCTCTTGATTTAGTCCATAATCATTATAAGTTCTTTTGAGTATGGCTTTACCTTCCTCACTCGATTGCACTTTGTCAGATGTACGCATTGCTGTCAGTAGATGTTACTACTTTTAATTGAACAATAGCATATTAGTAGTTTCCGGAAATAGGGCAGATAGATTTTCTTTGCATCCCTATTTGCCCTAATTTACAGCATAACTACAGGGCAAACATTCAACATCAGCTAAACCTATTTGCCCTGGTATATATTTTTTCTTCTGATTAGAATACCAGTATGAACAAACAATCAAATAACATTTCAGAGGTTAAAAATGCAGTTTAAATTTTTTAACAAGCCAGAAAATAATGATGACAACAGCGAGATTAAAGAAGAAGTCATCCGCGAATTTTTACGACAAGCGCGACATAACTACAACCTTGCTTTTAGTGTAACTGCTGCATCTGCGTTGATGACTTTATTTGGTGTGGGGCTTTTATATATTGATAAAGTATCTGAAGCAACCTTGACAGCATCTAGCGGGGTTTTGGGTACTGTTACTAGCGCTCAAATTACCAAGCGGTCAAAGGAAGAATTGAGGGAAGTTATAGATAAATGTGATTCTTAGCACAGGGACTTTATTCTAACTTCAATTCCTCTCCCGCAATATAAGGTTTCTCAGGAGAGGGATAATTTTGCTGCTAGCTCACTACTTTTTAATTACTCGCAGCAGCTTGTAATTAGGGGGCGATGAATATCATTGTTGGAGTGAAATTCTAATGGCTTCCACCTTTCCAAGGGGGACGGGAGGGGGATTATAAAGGGGGACTTTTAGAGTTTTATCCCCCCAATTTTGGGGGGTTATATCATGTCCGGTAGCATCGTTTGTGTATAGAATTAGGTTAAAATTGCGGGAAACCCTTCTGCCTCCTGCCTCCTGCCTTACCTCCTCCAAAGTGTAAGTATTCAACCAGACATGATATCATACCCAGAATCAGCAACGCCCGTTTTTCAAGCTGTTAAGCCTTCTTCCCTCTTCTTTCTTCCTTACCTTCACTATACAATACCGATGCTACTGGACATGATATGACTGAGTTTGAGCATTTATAAATGTCCGTGTCCTATTTGCCTAGTGCTATATAAAAAATAGGTTGCTGAGTTCTCAACAACCTATGTAGTAAGGGGTTACAAAATTATTAGTAACTGATACTTAATGTAACTGGATATTATATTATGTTCGGATAATCAGTTATAAAAAAGCTTCTGGCCTTGAACCAATATTCCCTACTGCCTACTGCCTACTGCCTACTGCCTTCCTTCCTCCAAAGTGTAAGTATTCAACCGAACATGATATTAGATAATAGTAAAGTCGTCATTTATATCCAGAGTAACAACCCCACTAACATCTAATTCTGCCAGAATTTGTGAATCATCACCAACCGTATTATCACCATTAGCATCATAAATGAGATAAGTTTTACCTTCAACTTCGTAGGCAAATAAACCAGGACTTCCGGCTATTAACACATTTCCAGAAATATCTGTCATTTGTACATTAGTGGCAATATTATCAACAGCAGGAATAACTGTACTAGAGAATGCAATAGTATCCCCACCAACGTCACCTAAGTTATCAAAACCAGTGATGCGGTCATACAAACCAGCACTAATAGCAGTACCAATAGAAGCAGCATCCGCAGCATTAAACTTCGCACCACCGTCATCAGCACTGGTATAAACAAAAGTGTTATTGCCATTATTATCAGAAAGGGTATCCGCTCCCAAACCACCAATAATGGTATTGTCGTCGCTACCCCCATCAATGGAGTCGTTACCGTCACCACCTACTAAACTGTCGTTTTCATCATCTCCTGTCAGAGTATCATTTCCTGCTAAACCTTCGAGAGTATCGTTGCCTCCGCCACCATCAAAATCATCATTCAACTCACCACCCACAAGGGAGTCAGCAGCATTACTAACATCCAGAATATTTACCGTAACAGTAGCAGTAGCTTCTTCGAGACCATCAGTAACGGTGTATTGAAAAATTTCAGTACCAATGCCAAACAATGGTGTGTATTCAACCTGAGTGTTACCAATGGTGGTCAATAGGCCCAGGGAAGCAGTTGGTAAACTTTGAATTGAGAGGGGATCGGGGCCATCAATCTCGCTGTCATTTGACAACACATCAATTCTCAGCGCGTTACCTCTACTGGTAAATACTGGTCCGTCATCAACGGCAATGGGTGGGTCATTTACTGCGGTGACATCAATATCAATAACTTGAGTTGCCGAACTATTTTCGTCATTGCCATCATCAACGGTGTAACTGAAAGTGCCAGCAGCTCCGTTAGCATTGGCAACTGGAACAAATGTTAATGATGTTAATTGGTCTGTAGTTAACTGTTGGAGAGCAGTTACTGAAGTATTATCTGACAATACGACTTGCCCAATTTCTGCATTGGGAATACTGTCTACAGTAATAGTGAACGCATTACCGTCGGGGTCAGTGGGTGCTGGAATGTCTAAGGTCGCAGTAGTGTCTTCATTCAAGGTTATAGGTTTATCCGCTTCCACTTCTGGAGGTCTGTTAGCTTCGAGGATATTAATATTTAACAACCCACTGGTAGTACCCCCCTCTTGATCTGTAACTAGGAAGTTAAAGCTGTCAGTGCCAATACCGGCAGTAGTAGTTGCATAACTAATTTCTCCATTATCAAGATTTTCCTGAGTGAATGTACTTCCTACTGCTAAGGTTTCTCCTCCCTGTTGCAATGTTCCTAAAGTCGGCACTTCAGTCAGAGTATATTGTACAGAAGCAGGAGTGGCAGTTGCTACATCAGGGTCAATAAATTGGAGATTTTCTGTAGGAATGACCTTGGTTTGACCAATAAATGCACTTAAGTCAGTTGTAGTGCCCACAGGTGGATCGTTGACCCGAATATTAAAGGTCTCTGTCGCTTGGCCGCCATCAGCATCAATGACTTGGAAACTAAAGGAGTCATCATTTGTATTAGTAGCTGTGTGTTGGTAGATAACTACACCACTATTGATATTTTCTTGAGTGAAAGTATTGGTGGGGTTATCTTCCAGTTGTAATATTCCTGCTGTTACTTCAGTTGTAACTGTGTAAGTAAAAGCATTTGTGCCATTATCCCCATCTGTTGTCTGCAATAAATTCTGATTTATGGTTCCTGTACCCCCAAGGTTGATAACCAGTTCGTTGTTGTTAGCAATTTCGGGGATGTCGTTGACCAAGATATTCGCAGTACCAACACCATCACTAAAGGCATTTGTGCCTCCTATGGTTGAAATATCTGTCAGTTGGGTAGTATTACTGCTACCATCTGTGGTATCCCAGGCACGGAATTGAATAGTGGCATTGCCGAAAAAGTCGGTATTAGGAACAAAACGGAGGCGATCGTTTGCTGTAGCCGTCAGTAATGTGGTATTGCTCGTACTTACGTCTACCCAGTTTTTCCCAGCATCGACGGAATATTGCCACAAACCGTTAGTATTATCTATTTGAGTAATAGCGACTCCGCTACTAGCTCCTCCATCAGCATCTGTAACTGCACTAGCGATAATATCTGCAACAGGAGTTCCAGTATTATTTACTTCATTTTCATTGATAGTTGTCAGAGCTAAATTTCCTAGGTCTGTTAATACTGGGGCATCGTTTAATGCTGCTACTTGTACGGATATAGTACCTGTTTGAGTTGCAGTAGCATTGTTAGCTGTTTCTGTTGCTGTTGCTGTAACTGTTAAGTCAAAACTAAAGGTTGTTCCAGTCTCTCGGTCTCCAGGAGGGGAAATAGTTAAATTGGTTAATTCCTCTGGGGTCAAAACCCAACTACCATCACCTTGGTCTGTTCCTGCTGAAAGAGTTGCTCCTGTTGGCACTTCACTAATAGTAATGGACAGATTTTCTGAACCGCTAGTATCTACTAAACTAGCAGTTATACCGAGAGGCAAATCTTCTATATCTGTTCCTGATACTGTAGGAGTAGATATTTCCAGGTTAGGAGTATCGGCAACAGGGGTAACATTAATGTTGACTGTTGCTGTATCTGTGAACCCTTGAGTATCTGCAATAGTATAGGTGAAACTCTCCTCTCCACTGAAATTTTCATTGGGCGTATAGATGAAACTATCTGTTGTTTCTGTTAAAGTGCCATTGTTGATATTATCGGCAGCAAACCCGGTAATTGTAATTTCCTCACCATCAGGTTCGGAGTCATTTGCTAATAATTCTGACCGTTGGATAGTTATGGCAGTATCTTCATTAGTCTCAAATACATCATCACCAGCAATGGGAGGTCCATTCAAAGGAGTTACTTGTACCGCAATAACCCCAGATGCTGAAGCAGTATCATTATTAGCTGTTTCTGTTGCTGTGACTGTAACTGTTAGCTCAAAGTTTAATACTTCTGTTTGTTCTGCTTGAGAAGGTGTGAGAGTTAAGTTTGCCAGTTCCTCAACAGTCAAAACCCAAGTACCGTCATCTTGAACTGTACCTGCTGAAAGTGTTGCTCCTTCTGGCACTCCAACGATGGTAATAGATAGAGTTTCTGAACCGCTAGTATCTACTAAATTAGCAGTAATATCTAAAGATATTGATTCATCTTGACCACCTGAAACAGTAGGAGTAGATATTTCCAGGTTAGGAGTATCGGCAACAGGAGTAACATTAATGTTGACTGTTGCTGTATCTGTAAACCCTTGACTGTCGGTGAGGGTGTAAGTAAAACTCTCCTCTCCACTAAAATTCTCATTGGGTGTATAGGTGAAACTATCTGCTGTTTCTTCTAAAGTACCATTGTTGATATTATCAGCAACAAACTCAGTAATTGTAATTTCATCACCATCAGGATCAGAGTCATTTGCTAATAGTTCTGACCGTTGGATAGTTATTGCCGTATCTTCGTTAGTTTCAAATACATCATCACCAGCAATGGGAGGTCCATTCAAAGGAGTCACTTCTACAGCAATAACCCCAGATGCCGAAGCAGTATCATCATTAGCTGTTTCTGTTGCTGTAACTGTAACTGTTAACTCAAAGTTTAATACTTCTGTTTGTTCTGCTGTAGAAGGTGTTAAAGTTAAGTTTTCCAGCTCTTCAACAGTCAGTTCCCAAGTACCGTCATCTTGAACTGTACCTGCTGAAAGTGTTGCTCCTTCTGGCACTCCAACGATGGTAATAGATAGAGTTTCTGAATCGCTAGTATCTACTAAGCTAGCAGTAATATCTAGAGATATTTCTTCATCTTGACTACCCGATACCGAAGATGTAGATATTTCCAGGTTAGGAGTATCAGCAACAGGAGTAACATTAATACTGACTGTTGCTGTATCTGTTAACCCTTCAGTATCTGCAATAGTATAGGTGAAACTCTCCTCTCCGCTAAAATTTTCATCAGGAGTATAGATGAAACTATTTTTTGTTTCTTCTAAAGTGCCATTTTCGATATTCTTGGCAGCAAACTCAGTAATTGTAATTTCATCATCATTAGGGTCAGAGTCATTTGCTAATAACTTAGACTTATCAATAGTTATTGCCGTATCTTCGTTCGTGTCAAATACGTCGTTAACAGCTTGTGGGTTATCATTACCAGGGTTAATATCAATATTAAGTAACCCACTTGTCGTACCCCCATCTTGGTCAGTCACAACATAACTAAATGTATCTGTACCAGGTTCATCTCCTGTATGTTGGTAAGAAAGACTACCTTGGTCAATATCCTCTTGAGTGAAAGTATCAGCTACTCCCAGAGTCGCCTTTCCTAGTTGTATTTTTCCACTGGTTGGTAATTCCGTAATTTCATAAATTAGAGTTTCTGCAACTGCCTCAGTATCAGGGTCTTCTGCCAGTAGATTTTGGTTAGTAATTTCTTCCTGGGTATCTTCATTAAGACTTAAATTTTTGCTCGTAATATTTGGCGGTACATTAACTCTGATTTCAAATGTGTCTGTGGTTTCTCCTCCTACCTGGTCTGAAACGCTGAAACTAAAGGAATCATTTTTAGTATCGTTATTATCGTGTTCATAAGTGAGTAACCCTTGGTCAATATCCTCCTGAGTAAAACTGGTAAAGCTTCCTCCATCAACTAGCAAATTACCACGAGTAGGGAATTCTGTAACTGTATAAATTAAAGAAGTTTTACTATCATCAGTTGTTTCTAGGAGAGTATTATCTATTATTCCAGTCTCTTGTGTATTGACCACCAATTCGATATTCGTTCCCACCAATGGTAAATCATTAATACTGACATTAATTAGAGCAGTATCAGTTTGAGCGTCCCCTAAACCTGTATTTCCTTGGTCATTTACCGAGATGCTAATAGACTCACTCCCTGAGTTATTACCTGTATATGTCAGGGTATTGAGAGACTGGTTAATATCTTCTAAACTTCCCGTAAATACTATTTCGGTATCTGCTTTACCATCACCTGTTGTAAAGGTGAGACCAGAAGTAGAATTAAGAGTAAGCTTACCCTCATTAGTAGTTTCTAGGGTGACTTCTAATTCTTCGTCTCCAACATCGGGATCTGTTACTTCAATACCAACAATATCTAATTGCTCCCCTTCATTAACCTGTTGTTGGTCGTCAGGAATTGTAATTTCTGGCGAGTCGTTGACATTGAGCAAGCTGATAGTAAATGGCCTGGTTATGTTTTCTCCAGCATTGTCAAATGTTCTGACTTGGATATCATAGGTCTCTTGTTCCTCAAAATCAAGACTTGCTCCCTCTGCCACAACTAACTGGTCTTCGTTGAGAACAAAGCGTCCATCAGCATCATCAATTAATCTATATTCATGGACATCATTCTCATCTGGGTCTTCTGTGGTAAATGTACCAATAACTGTACCTGCTTCACTATTTTCTTCCACACTGTCGTTATCTAAAAAAATGTCAGTGGGAGGATCGTTGAGAGAAGGTGGTGTTACTTCACCTGGATCGGGGGGAACTGGTGGGTCGGTAACAGGTGGGTCGGTAACAGGTGGGTCAGTTACTGGTGGGTCGGTAACAGGTGGGTCGGTAACAGGTGGGTCAGTTACTGGTGGGTCGGTAACAGGTGGGTCGGTAACAGGTGGGTCAGTTACTGGTGGGTCAGTTACTGGTGGGTCGGTAACAGGTGGGTCGGTAACAGGTGGGTCGGTAACAGGTGGGTCGGTAACAGGTGGGTCGGTAACAGGTGGGTCAGTTACTGGTGGGTCAGTTACTGGTGGCGCTGTGTTAACTGGTTGTGGGAAGAAGTTATTAGGGTTCAGAGTGCTACTATCAACTCCAATTAAAATAGCTAAAGTATTACCGTCAGCATTCCGAATAACAGTATTACCACTCTCAGTAGATATTTCTAAATCTTCAAACGTAAGACCTCCCTCCAAACTAAGAAGGTCTTCTGTAGTATTAAAGTCAGTAACAGTATATAAATTATCAGACTCCCCAAAATCTAGAATCACAAAACTATCTGCACCCTCGCCCCCAGTTAAAGTATCATCACCTCGACCACCTATCAATAGATCGTCACCCAGACCTCCATCAATAGAATCATTTCCTCGATCGCCTGAGAGGACATCATTTGCCTCCCCACCATCTAGAATATCGTTTCCTTCATCGCCATTGAGAGTATCAACACCTGCATCTCCCAATAATAAGTCATCATCTTGACCTCCAGATAATACGTCATCTCCCGTACCACCATCTAGAGTATCGTTACCTTGGTCTCCTGAAATACTATCATTATCTTCATTTCCTGAAATACTATCATTACCTTCACCACCGCTAATAGAATCTAATCCTGCGCCACCAGAGATAATATCGTTACCAACCTGGCCAAAAAGACTGTCGTTACCTCCATCTCCTGCTACCGTGTCATCGCCAATATCTCCTGAAACAAAGTCGTTTTCATCTCCTCCTGCTACATCATCGTTTTCTTTACCACCGTAAATAATATCCCTACCTTCTCCACCTCTGACTGTATCTGAGTCGCGATCGCCGAATACTGTATCATTCCCAGCATCACCGAGAACAGAGTCAACATCTCTTCCACCTCGTAGACTATCATCTCCCAAACCACCGCTAACCGTATCATTGCCCCGGTTACCGTTGATTTGGTCGTTGCCTTCTTGTCCGAGTAAAGAATCACTTTCTTCTAGACCATATACTATATCATTGCCACCTAGTGCAGAATATGTATCGCTGAAGGCACTACCAAATGCTAGATCGTCTCCCTCGGTGCCAACGTCCTCTCCTTGAAAAAGAATTCCTCCCCCTGGTGCTGTAGGTACGGGAGCTGGCGTTGGTGCTAGTGTTGGTGCTGGTGTTGGTGCTGGTGTTGGTGCTAGGGTTGGTGCTGGTGTTATGACTGGTGGAGTTGGTGTTATGACTGGTGGAGTTGGTGTTATTACTGGCGGTTCTGTTGGTTCTACTTGCTCTATCACTACAAAGTCGCCATTTGCATTGAAAAAACCTATTATACCATCTATTACTACTATCTCCCTACCTTCGGGAGTTGTTGGTATTGGTGTTGGTGGTGGCGTTGGTGCTGGTGTTGGCGCTGGTGTTGGCGCTGGTGTTGGCGCTGGTGTTGGCGCTGGTGTTGGTGCTGGTGTTGGTGCTGGGGTTGGTGCTGGTGTTGGTGCTGGTGTTGGTGCTGGTGTTGGTGCTGGTGTTGGTGCTGGTGTTGGTGCTGGTGTTGGGGCTGGGGTTGGTGCGGGTGTTGGTGCTGGGGTTG
>NZ_JAAHHG010000110.1 GCF_010692555.1 Okeania sp. SIO3B5
TTATTAGTTATCAGTTATCAGTTATCAGTTATCAGTTGTAAATTTAGCCATGTCTGAAAATTTAACAACACCAATTGAACTCCTAAGTACTGGGAATATTGTTAGTGCTAGTATCCGAATTTATCGGAGGCTTTAAACCACAATTTTTCGGTAATTATCAATATTATAGCTTTGTCTATGAGTTTATCTATTTTAAAGGTCGTTACTTTTGCTACATTTTTGATTATTTTTGGAGTGCCTTGACAAGAAAATGACTGGCCTCCATACCCATTACCATTGTAAGCAAATAGCTGTCAGCGCTTCCCTGCGGGATGCTACACAAACAGCTATAATCCCCGTTACAAAAATAACTTCTGTACAGGCAGCAAGGGGGAGCTGGGGTCAAAATTCCCTCCTGCCTTCTGCCTTCTGCCTTCTGCCTTTAGCGAGGCTTCTTAAATCCCCGTTACAAAAATAACTTCTGTACAGGCAGCAAGGGGGAGCTGGGGTCAAAATTCCCTTCTGCCTTCTGCCTCCTGCCTTCTGCCTTTAGCGAGGCTTCTTAAATCCCCGTTACAAAAATAACTTCTGTACGGGCAGCAAGGGGGAGCTGGGGTCAAAATTCCCTCCTGCCTTCTGCCTCCTGCCTTCTGCCTTTAGCGAGGCTTCTTATATCATGTCCGGATAATAGCGTGATAAAAAAACCTTTTCCCTTCTAACCTTTTCTTTCCTTCTGCCTCCTGCCTCCAGCATAGCTGCCTTACCTCCTCCAAAGTATAAGTATTCAACCGGACATGATATTAAATCCCCGTTACAAAAATAACTTCTGTACGGGCAGCAAGGGGGAGCTGGGGTCAAAATTCCCTTCTGCCTTCTGCCTCCTGCCTTCTGCCTCCTGTGATAACTTCCCATAACTCTGCTTTTACCTTTTCAACTACTTCTTGCCAATCCCTTGACTGAGACTGACGGAATAATTTCATTGTTGGATACCAAGGGGTATTTTCTACTTCTTGTAACCAACGCCAATCAGCATTAAAACATAATAAAGTCCATACAGGTTTACCTAATGCTCCTGCTAAATGTGCCACGGAAGTATCAACACTTATTACTAAATCTAGTTGATTGATTACTGCTGCTGTATCAGCATAATTATTTAACTGAGAACTCATATCTTCTATCTGAATATTTCTGGAAATATGAGCTAATTCTTTGATAGCTTCTCCTTTTTGGAGACTGTAAAATTTTACTCCTGGAACTTGCAAAATTGGTAAAAAATTAGTTAGCTTGCAAGAACGATTATGATCATTTTTATGAGTAGGACTACCTGCCCAAACGATACCTACTTTGTATTCAGTATCGGAAATATTTATATGGTTACTGTTTGTAGATTTGAGATAGGGAATATTGGCAGGAATAGTTTCTAAAGTTGTGTCAAAAATATAAGGTAAACTCATCAAGGGCACATAGATATCAAACTCTGATAATTGCAGTTCTCCTGGAGGCATTAATTTATCAATTCCTGGAACACTTTTAAAAATAGGAATTAACTCAGACGTACATACAAAAATAATCCGTTGACAGCGTTTTGTCACTAGAGGAATATAGCGGATAAATTGAATAGCATCTCCTGCTCCTTGTTCGGTATGAATTAACAAAGTTTTATCCATAATACCTTCCCCTTTCCATTGAGGATGAGGACATTGAAAGGGAGTAAATTCTGCTGTTTGCCAGCGCCATTCACATTCAGCAAATCCTCGTTTAAATTCTCCATTTTTCAACAATGTCATGCCTAAATTAAAATGTGCTTTGGCAAAATTACCATTCAGATTAATTGCCTCTTCATAATGTTTAATTGCTGCTTCTAATTCACCTTTTTGACTATAAGCATAAGCAAGACTATTGTGAGCCTCCGCATTATCTGGTTCTGTATTAATTACCTGTTGTAAAACATTAATTGCTGCTTCATACTGTTGATTATCTCCTAAAGCTACACCCAAATTATATTTAGCTCTTGTCAAATCTGCTTGTAACTTCAAACATTCTTGATACTCAACGATCGCCTCTACTAATTTACCTTCTTGATAGAACTGATTTCCTTTAGCTAAATGAGTTTCTGCCATAGCTATTTCTGAAGTTGGTTTTACTGTTTCTGCCAAAGCTTCATCAGGTAAAACATAAGAACTAGCAAGTAAATTTTCATTCCATTCAATAATTTCAGGAAAGCGAATATTCGGCAAAACTGCCACAGAAAATATTTCCTGAACTCCTGCTTCAAACCTTAAAAAAGCAATAGTTTCTCCAGTTAAAATATTTACTACCCAGACTCCACAAATTCGTTCTTGAAGTTGAGTAATTGGCATCCCTGTAAATACAGCAGTTTCTCTAACTTGTGATAAACCAATAAATGCTAAATTTCCCCAGAAATCCATACCGCGAGTAAACCCAGGCAACTTAGCAACTGTTTCTAATTTTCTCTGGTTTAAATCAACTTTTGCCAGACTACCATTGCCCGATTCTAATAACCATAATTGTTCCTGATACCATCTAGGAGAATGAGGCATAGATAAACCCCGCATTAATATTTCATTTGTTTCTATATCCATTAATATGCCACCATTAGCTTTATTCTTTCTCCACCCCGCAGCAGTATCAGTTTCTCCTAAAGCTGTGGCATATTTTGGTAGGTCATTTTTTAAACATAATCCATTCAAATGACAGCGGTCTGTTAAGTCATATCCAGTGATAAAAGGAGGTCTCCATCTAGGTACAAAACTATTAGGATGACCGAGAGTACAAAGACAAGAAAAACGAGTATTAATAAACCATAACTCATCCTTTGCCCAAGCCATTTCGTGAATATCAATATCCCCAGTTATATGAATATTTCTGGGTAAATAACAGGCATCATGTTTACCAGCAGGTTCTATTTTTTCTGCCACTGCTGGAACATTGCGAAAATCCCAAATTTGATAAGCAGTTCCCAGGGCAATTTTTTCGTGATTTGCTGCTAACCCCATGGGTTTTTTAAAGGTGCGAAAGTGAGTATTAATTACTCCATTATCGGCACGCAATACAATTAATTTACCTGCTTGATAAGTGGAAACGACTAAGGATATGCCTAACTGGTCTAAAATTTGGGGGAAATTGTTTGTGTGTACACTTCTTAATAAATAATTGTCGGTATTAACAGGAGCATCAGTTTGATTATTCATTTTCAGGTGATCTAAAAGTTAGGGTCAAAATAGGTATAACTATATTAAACAATAAAAATAACTCAGAATCCGGAGTCTTACCAAACTCCAGACGAATTCCTATATAAAATTTGGTGATTTTGTAAGCATTCAGCCGTCAGCTATCAGCTATCAGCTATTGCTTTTAGTTAGTGATAAAAGCTTTCTTAATTGAGAAACGAAAAATCTTACTACAAAAGTCAGTTCCAAAGTCTATATTCATGTAAACCCCTTTCTTCAGCACAGGATCTTATTGCTGATAGCTGATGGCTAATAGCTGAATGCTTACGTGATTTTTAATTTCTAGAACACTTAATACCAAGCGTGAAAAAATAATGCTACAAAAAAAGGCTGCAAATTATATCTAAAAATAACTTCTCCAATCCTAATAATACCAATTTCGATTGTTTTTCCTTTTTTTCCCGATCTGTTTATTACTTCTTCCTTTATTTGTGCTGAAATTCAAAGCAATATCTCTGTTGGAACAGGGTACTATCACAGATTAGCTATAGCTGTTTCAACTTCAAAATGTGCTCCGGAACAGTTTTCTATTTTTGGTGATTTATCGCAACAGGGTACTATCACAGATTAGCTATAGTTGGTTTAACTTAAAAATATGTTCCGGAACAGTTTTCTATTTTTGGTGATTTATCGCAACAGGGTACTATCGCAGATTAGCTATAGCTGTTTCAACTTCAAAATGTGCTCCGGAACAGTTTTCTATTTTTGGTGATTTATCGCAACAGGGTACTATCGCAGATTAGCTATAGCTGTTTCAACTTCAAAATGTGCTCCGGAACAGTTTTCTATTTTTGGTGATTTATCGCAACAGGGTACTATCGCAGATTAGCTATAGCTGTTTCAACTTCAAAATGTGCTCCGGAACAGTTTTCTATTTTTGGTGATTTATCGCAACAGGGTACTATCACAGATTAGCTATAGTTGGTTTAACTTGAAAATGTGCTCCGGAACAGTTTTCTATTTTTGGTGATTTATCGCAACAGGGTACTATCGCAGATTAGCTATAGCTGTTTCAACTTGAAAATGTGCTCCGGAACAGTTTTCTATTTTTGGTGATTTATCGCAACAGGGTACTATCACAGATTAGCTATAGTTGGTTTAACTTGAAAATGTGCTCCGGAACAGTTTTCTATTTTTGGTGATTTATCGCAACAGGGTACTATCACAGATTAGCTATAGTTGGTTTAACTTAAAAATATGTTCCGGAACAGTTTTCGATTTTTGGTTATCTAATTTTAGCTGCTGTTGGTGTTGCAACTATTGGTAGTTTTGCTGTGCCAGAACCTAGAGTTTTGACCTAGTTGACAATTTACGCGCTTTTGCAGTATTATACGATAGTTCTCTCAGACCTGAGAAAATACAGTCGTAACTATCAGGCCAAGAGCTAGAAATATGTACAAGTCAATTCATACAAAACTCAAACTCAATAACAAACAGAAAACCCTGATGGCTCAACACGCAGGTTACACCAGATGGTGTTATAACTGGGGTTTAAGCTTGTGGAATGCTTCTTATAAAGACGGTTATAAACCCAATGCCCGTAAACTGAGAGAGGTTTTTACTAATCATACAAAACCACTAATACCCTGGATGAAAAAATTGTCGTCTAGAGTCTATCAATACGCTTTCATAAACTTAGGAGAAGCATTTAAGAGGTTTTTTCAAGGGTTGGGTAAATATCCAAGATTTAAGAAGAAAGGTAAACATGATTCCTTCACAATAGATAATTGTGGAAAACCAATAGAATTAAATGGATGGAATCACAAGTTACCTTTCATTGGTATTGTCAAAACTTATGAACCCATTGAGGCAACAACTAAAAAAATCACTATTAGCAGACAAGCAGGTGATTGGTATTTGAGCTGTAGCTATGAATTTCATGCCACAACTACACCCAAAAAAACTGATGTAGTTGGTGTAGATTTAGGTGTGAAAACCTTGGCTACACTAAGTGATGGAAAAGTATTTGAAAGTGTGAGATCGTATCAGAGATTTGAAGCTAAGTTATCTCGGCTGCAATACCTAAATCGTCATAAAGAAGTAGGCTCTGCTAACTGGAAAAAGGCACAACTGAAGATAGCTAGGTTGCATAGAAAAGTAGCAAACATCCGTAAAGACGCACTTCATAAACTGACAACATATTTAGCCAAGAACCACGGCAGTGTTGTCATAGAAGATTTGAATGTCAGAGGAATGCTCTCTAACCATAAGCTAGCGAAAATCAGTTAGCAGATAGTGATTTTATGAATTTCGGAGACAGCTTAAATACAAGTGCCAATGGTACGGAAGTGAATTAGTAGTAGTAGATAGATTCTTTCCATCATCAAAGACTTGCAGTAGGTGTGGTTATGTTCAAGATATGCCCTTGCATCTGAGAACTTATGACTGTCCAGAGTGTGGGTTGTCAATAGATAGAGATTTAAACGCCAGTATAAATTTGAGAGATGCGGTCGGCTCGGTCGTGAATGCCTGTGGATGAGTAACCGCCGACGGCCTCACAAGAAGCAGGAAGTAAACATCATATCGTCACGTTATGTGACGCTTTGTATCAGTTTTATAGAGCAGTGATTGAAACTTCTATTTGTGCTGAAATTCAAAGCAATATCTCTTTGGAACAGGGTACTATGGTGGATAAGCTATAGTTGGTTTAATTTCAAAATGTGTTCCGGAACAGTTTTCTATTTTTGGTGATTTAATTTGAGCTGCTGTTGGTATTGTCACTTTATCCAAAGCAAAGGAACTGGATCGCTCATATAACAAGATAACCGAGAAAATTCATAGTCATTACTTTTTTGTGCCTCAGAAAATGCTTCTGGAGTAATTGCAGATAAGTTTACTCCTGCTAGCTTTAACTTTTGAGTCTTCTTTTTATACCCACCATACCAGTCAACAGGTTTAATATGAATCATTACGCTACTCTGCGCTAATTGGGCAGCTTCCTAATTCCCAATCGACAAATAAATCACGAGGATCGCTTTCTCGCAACCACTCAACTAATTTTTTCATATCTTCGATTGAGTAAATACCAATACACCCCGCCGTTCCCGGGGAATAACGACTATTCCAATCAATGTGGATTTCGATGGCGCTTCTATCAGTCTCTTCTGGTCCTACATATTCCAGGGGTATTGTAACAGGCCCGATACCAGAACTCCATATTTGATAGGCATCAAAAACATCGGTATCTCCTGCCCAAACAATGTCATCTACATACCATTGCCCTTCTGGTAAAGGCTCTAATGATCGCGCCCAAGAATCGCAGCCTTTTCTGAAAAATTGTCTTCCTGGCGCGCCAGAGCAGCAGTGAATAGAGTCTACTGGCTCACTATCTTTAACATACTCTAATTTTAGAATATTGCAGCCTGTGTAATCAAGCTTGCCTGTGTTGGTTAGGAGCAAAAAAGTTTTCATTTATCTTTTCCTTATGATTCTTTTTTTTTCGTCGTTGTTGTTTTTTTGGTTATCAGAAGAATCGGTTTCTTCTTGGTGAATATTTCTGTGTATAGAGGCAATTATTTTCATGTAATAATCTGCTGTTCTTTCTCCCTCCATAAACTCTTTTGTGTCCAGCGCTGTTTCGCAGATAGTATCAATCCGGGAGATAGCAACTCTCAATTTTTTTAACTCTGCTTTCTCTACATTTACCTTGTTTAATTCTTCCTTGAGATTTTTAATTGTTTGAGCTTGCCTTTTTGGCATATAAGCAAGCAGAAAGCCTGAAATGATTGAAAAAAGTACTAAAAAAAAAGTCAGGTATTCATTAGCAAAAAGTGGAATTTGTTGGGATGCAATAATCATTCATTCTTCCTCCTGGCAATAAAAAACATTCTTACTTCCAAGATGATTATTGACAATAACCAGCCTATAATAGTGATTTTTGGCGTTACTTGCAGGAAAATTGGATGTATGTCAAAATTCACTAAAGTATAATCAACTCCTAGTTCCAGGAATAGCACACCCAATGAAAATGAATCTTCTTTGGCTCTGTTTGTCAGGAGAATAACTCCTAAACATATCAATCCAATACTAATTAATATGTTGCCTACTATTATAATTTCATTCGCGGCACTCATTCCACCCATGCTTCTATATATACCTTATAATCTTCTGCTAGAACATAGTTGATATATCTTTTTCTTGAATATTTCTTGACTTCTATCTTTGGCGATTCTTGGACCTGCTGCTCAATTTTTGGTAGTTCAATTATTACCGGATAATTAATATCTGGATAAGCAAAAGTAGCTTTATCTACACAGTTTCCAAAGTTTCTCCGGACTAGCAGTCTAGAGCTGATATTAAGATTAATTCCTAGCACCCAAGTGATTTTTAGTGCGCTAAAGTTGCCAACTTGGGTGCTACTTCTTTCCCACTGATTCAGCTTAGGAGTCAAGAATCCTAGGACGTACCAGCTCATTCTGCTGTCACTTCTTCTTCTATTGTTGGTTTTCCTAGCAGAGATTCTAATTCGCCTCCCAGGCAAAAATCTCTGAGACTCTTGTAGTCTAAAGGCTGGAAAATTCCATCTATCTCGAATAGATGAATAGGATCGCATTTTTCTCTCTGGAGTCGCTCCCACCATTGAGGGACATTTGTCATCGAAAATAAAGGGTTGTCAGGAACGATTATTTTCATCAGGCTTCGTAGTCAGTATAGTTTTTCACATGAGTCCAGTCGTCAGGCAAATTCTCAACCTTGGTTGAGTAGAAAGTTGTAGTAGTATCCATTCCGTCAGTTGCGCCTTCTGTTATCACTTTTTTAGCCCTGGGCGGTTTGACGGAATTGCAACCAAGCACTATCTGTGCAAAATCTTCTACGGTGCTAGGTATTTCTATTCCCAACGCAGTCAGACCAGCAGAACCTATCTTTTTGGCTTGAGATTTAGGCATCCACCAGCCCCACTTTAGGGGTTTGCCTTTAGATTCCACCTCGACGCACACCATTATTGCGCCAGTGACATTTGCTGAATAACCGTCTACATTGGTGTCTTGCGCTCTTTTTGAATTAAATGCTGCGGTTTCAGACCTTCTCCACCCTTGAGCGTATGCTTCCTCATAAGCAGTTGTGCTGCAAAGAGTTGTTATTACTGGCGTCGCTTTTCTTCTGACTATTAAAGGGGTAGGCTTACTACTGCTTGTTCCTGCTATAACAGGAGCAGCGTTGCCTTGAATTGCTGTAGCAATAGGGGTTTGCTGTAAAACTGTTATTTCTGCCTGGTCTACTTTTCCCGGAAAAGCATACAGGAATCTTGCTGCTGTGATAGTAGGATGATACAAGTCCACAGCTCTTATATCTGGCGAAGCGTATTTATTGGTTACTCCCATTGTTTTGCCTGTGCTTTTGAATTAGGTGAATAATTGATAATGATTTTGGTCGTTAACCTAGATCAAAGAGGGGACGACATTGACAACAGCTTTAATTGCTCTTCCAGTCAGGCTGTATGCTTTCACTTCTGCTGGCACTATCGTGCCACTTCCAATTGGAAATTCTACTTGAACTATCTGGGAAGTTGGGTTTAATGCTACCGCTCGCACTCGTTCACCTTCCGCTACTGCATTATTTTGCGCCGTCTGCGCCAAAATGAGCGCATCCATGAATCCAAACGACAAAGGCAAGGCATCATCGTCGTCAGCTACCGTCGGGCCTATTGTTATATCCAGTCCCACAGTTGTTAGTGCTGCTTTAAGATCCGCTACCTGAATTTGATTTGGTACCATAAAATGTAATTTTTGATTTTCTTGATGGACTAATTTATTAATAGCATCATCAAAGGCAAATTGAGAGTGTTTTTTCTTGTTTGACTATACTTACAAATATTAATATTTGTAAAAAAAATAAGTAACTCTAAACTCATCCCAGAATCCTGCTATCTACTGGCTGCCTCTGACTTCTGGTAACTAAAACAATTTTTTGACCACTGACAGGCATATCACAATAAGCCACCCACAAAGCAAGGGAGACTTTTCTGAATCTCTGAGGCAATGCGGTTTGCTCTCCCAGGATTTCTACCTCTTCTTTATCATCTGCTTTGTCCGTATTTGGGTTTTCCCCTATTTTTTCCGGGCGGAATTGGTCGCCTTTGATTTGTACATACCGTTTGAAAAAAGATACTGCGCTTTCTTTGTTTAAAAAATTAGACCATGTCCCGTATCCGCGTTTCCAATCCTGATAGCTATACCCTTCTTTTCCTCTCTCAATCTTGAATAATTCAGGTTCTACGAATAAGTTTTTTATCTTTTGAGCAAATTGTCTCAAGTCTTGTATTGATAAAGTTTTGAACCCATATCCATCATCGTATTCCGAATATTCATTTAAAGTGAGTGATATTTCGCTTTTCAATCCTGCTGCTTGGTCGTTTTGTAATTCGGAAACTTGTCTGAATAATAATTTTATTTTGGGATGACCTGATAAATATTTCCTTTCCGAAATTCCTCTACTAGAAACGCAAGATTCAACAGGCGATCGCATATAATCCAGTAACTGCTGCCTAAGTTCGTGGTAAGTCCCGGTAAATAAAATATTCTGCTCTACAGTCCGGTCTGGATAAAATAGAATTTTCTGCTTGCCAAGCTTGGCGACTTCATCCAATGATAATAAGTTGAGTTTTTTAGGTCGGTTCTTACTGTCACGGCCCCAAGGGTTAATTTCGCCAGGTGGTAACTGCTTGGTGGAAGGCAAATCTTTCCTGAATTCCCATGTGAAATCTTCAAACCACTCTTCAAAATCATAATCTCCCAGGAATAACCCGGAAACTTGTCTTTGGATTAATACATTGTTGATATTCTCCAGTAATTTTTCTGGAGGGCACAATAATGTGATTGTATTTTTGGAATCAAATCGCAATTTGTGTGGCTGGCTTCTATCTTGCTGCAATAATTTTCCAAGATTAGTATCTTTTTTGATGTCTACATTTATTCCTCTCTGCTCAAATAAATCTTCTATGATTTTATTTGACCAGCTAGATTTCCCATCACTGGAACCAGATTTTCCGCCACTACTTTTTGAACTTCCACTTTTTTCTTTCTTGGCCATCGAAAAATGAATCAATCATGCGTCTTGTCCAATGATAACTTTTTAAATATAATTGGGGCGATCGCCGGCCAAGTAAATTTAGGGAGCAGTTGTTCAACGGTTGCCTATATTCAACTGTTACTTTAGATAGCGATCGCCGACTAATCAAGTTTAGAAAGATTTGCTCCCTAAAACCGACTGATATTTTTAGGGAGCAATATAAGGCAAATCAGCTTAAATAGCGATGAGCGTCAAGTAAGCAAGCTTAGGAGGAACTGCTCCCTAAGATTTAAAAGTATTTTTAGGGAGCAATACAAAGGAGATTAACTTAAATAACAAGTAGCTGTTCGACGGTTGTCTATACCCTTCAGGAGGCGATCGCCGACCAAGAAAATTTAGGGAGCAGTGGCCAGCAAGTCGTAGCTATTCTTCTTATCCCCACTGCGACCGCAGCTTTGCCAGCTATAATGCCACTTGCAGCTAACCCACCCGCATGAGATGCGACCTCAGAGACTTTACTAATAAAAAAAAATATTCCACCACTACCGAATAATCAAATTTAGAAAGATTTGCTCCCTAAAACCGACTGATATTTTTAGGGAGCAATAGAGGCGAATCAACTTAAATAGCGGTGAGCGTCAAATAAGCAAGCCCAGAAAGAACTGCTCCCTAAAAAATAAAAGTATTTTTAGGGAGCAATATAGACGAAATTAACTTGAACAGTGGCGAGCGTTAACTATGCAATTTTAGGGAGCTGCTCCCTAAAACTTAAAGGTTGATTTGTCAAAAATCTAAAAAACCTCAGCCATTTGACTAAGGTTCTGTGTTGAGGAGGCGGTAGATGAACCCTTGACAATTTTTCCTGGAGTTGCTAGGTTCAAAATACAACTCAACAGGTGAAAAGCTTTTTTATAAGCGGGCCGGGTTGGTGATTGGACCCACCTTCCCTTCCCTAGCCTTTTTAGTTGTCCATACCAACCAAAAGGATAATAGTATGCTAATACAGCAGTCAGCGACGCGTCAACCTCGACGCGCAAATTCTCATCGTTTAAATGTGCCTCAGAAGTTTCCCAAGCCTAAGTTCCAGTTTGGAGATATAGTTCGTACTGACGAGGGAGATGATGGGGAAATTGTCGGTATGATTTTAGTTCGGAGCCAAGAACGGGCTTGGTGGCAGTACCTTTTAGATTTATATATAGACTCCCCTAACTATTGGGATAAACAAGGACATTTGTTGTGTTCAAATTGGGAAGAAGAAGTCAGCCCTTGTCCCGACCATTATGAAGAGTCTCGATTGAGCAAGATTTAATCTTGGGTGGCGATCGCTAACAAGGCAAGATTTAGGGAGATACGCTCCCTAAATTTCAAGATGAGCTTAGGCAGATATATTTTTCACTACTATGGATTTGGCGGTTAGCGATCGCTACTTTTCGCATGAATTTTCCATTCCCATCAACAAAAAATGAATATGAAAAAAAACAAACGGGTAAGGCTTTAGTCGCTATAGTTGTATCGGGCTATATTGAATTTGAAGGCTTAATGTTGCCAAATGGCGATTATGCGATAGCGATTAGTCAAGTTGCAGCGTTGGATTTAATCCCACCAAATCGAAGCTTAAAACAGCTAAAATCGTTGACTGGTATGGCTTTCCAATCCCACCGGAAAGTGCTATCTGAGCTGCACCCTAAAGGAGTCAATGTTATTTCATTGCCAGACTTCGAGCGATTAATATTTGAATTAGCCTTGAAAGGTAATGCAGCGGCACAAGAATTTTGCAGGCAACTAATTGGTCTTTCCCTGGTTCAATTATTTTCTTATGCTTTTGGTAAAAAACTTGAGAAAGATGAAATTCAGCAGTTCCTAAAAGAGCGTCAGGAGGGGAAATTTATACGTCGAACTTTAACCGACGTTGTCAAGAGCTACATTGAGAGTAACCCGCAGTTATCAGATAACGATAAAAAGTGGATATATCCAAACACTTCAGATACTCTCAATAGGTTGCTTTTTGGCAAAAGTGCAAAACAGCTCTGTGAATTATATCAATGTAATAAGGAACAGCTCCGTAATCATTTTGACCGTAAAGATGTAGTCAGGATACGTCGCCTGGAAGAACACGCGATGCATCTTATTGAGACTCAGGATTTCCACCCTGTCGAGGCAATTAAGCAAGCTTTTAAATTTTGGGATGGGGCTAGGACTTAATATTTAACTTGTCCGCTCATATAAAATTTAGGGAGGCAATCTCCCTATCTATCTTTGAACTGACTATTTTCTAAATCTATCCTTGAAACTTCTTTACCTAATTTTTCGAGATATATAGCCATATCTTTTATATTGTTAAATACCTTTAAGATGCCATCTAGCTGTGCATCCTTATCTCGCTGGACGATGAATTTATTCTCACTTTCTTGATTAATGATTGCTTCCGTACAATAACATCCCAGAAAGCCCTTGAATTTGATTTTTGTTTGATTGTTGGTTATTGTTTTTAACTTGCCTGGCACGCAAAGTTTTTTTAACTCTTTACTTATGCGTTTGGTAAAACTTTTGCCCGTGTAACGTTTCATGAGTAAAATTAATTTAGTTATAAAGTCTCAAAATCAATATCTCCTGACAAATACTCATCCGCAGTATAAACAATATTTTCTTCTGTAATACCAACATTCAATGGTAATATTAAACTGGCTGCGAATGTGAACATCCTCTCATTTAAATTAGTGTTTTGAGTTAATGTCAGTGTCATGGGATTAAACTCATTAGTATTAAAAGAAGTTTGCTTCTCATGTCTCAAAGTAAATAATAATAGATTACACAAGCATTCTAGGGATGACTTAGAGTTCCAAGGATAAAATTCTTTCGTAACAAAACTATCTGGAGCCTCGACCAAAAGCCTTTCTACATTTAACTTCCCCGCGATAAAATCTGCCTCAATATTGCTCAGGCTTATGGTTGCTAAAGGGTCTTCTGTTTCATCTGTTTCTATCGTTATTATGACTAGATTGTTCTCCTCTGAAGAAGCCTGATTATGAGTTTTTTGCAACTCTAGTACTCTTTTGCTTAATAACAAAATACTACTTTCTAAAGTAGTAGCAGAGCTAATAACTTCTGGTAGCTGTTCTTGGTTTTTTGTTAGTTTCATTTCTTCATTTATACAAATACTATTTGCTGCCTTCTGCTAGCATCTATTACGCCCGCTCTATCAGTTAAACTTTCTCTAAATTGGTCATAGAATTCCGACGCGCCTTCTCCTAACGCCTCTCGTACCCAATCAGGAACTTTATAAGCATCAGCAATAGTTTTAAAATCCTTCTCCAATTTATCGCTTAGTGTAAATTCCTCCTTGTCGTTCCCCTTCGTAATCCCAGGTACTCCTAATTCTGCCAGCCAATCCCTTCCCATCAATAGCACAGCTTCACTAGCCACATCTTTTGCCAAACTCCATAATTGTGAAGCTATCCCTCCTAGCGATGATTTAATATCTTCAAACACCTCCTCACTCATTGTGAGCGATAATATCCCCAACATCCTTCGGTTAACTTCTAAATAAGTTTTTCCGGTTTGGTCCACTATTACCCTAGCTAAGGATCTTCCCCCTAACCCTGCTAAGTCTTGAGCTACAGTTTTTAGCAATTCCTGTAGTCTCTTTACCGAATCTGCAAAGAATTTATCAGTAGTTCGGTTAAAATCTACTTCCATAGCCTTCTCCGTAAAATTGAAGGCTTTCTCTACAAATTCTTGCCGGGTAAGCGTATAAGTCAGTCCCGACCCCATAAGCAAGCTCCCCATGCTACTAGCAGCTATTTTTGTCCCTGCTGCAATTGCAGCTTTCCCTGCGACAATGCCACCCACTACTAATCCACCGATAGATGCAGCAACCGCAGAAGCCTTAGCGACAAAAGGTGTATCTTCCGAGGTAGCCCAATCCTTGAAAAAATTCCAATTCCCCTTGCTTATATTCTCCCATACGGCACCAGCTCCTCCCACAATATTTTCTAATGTAACTTCCTCCTTCAGGTAGGTAACATTGCTCTCTATAAAGCCACTGACCTTAGAGGCTGTAGATTTTATATAATCTGTCCCCGTATCGATCGTACTTGTGATATTTTTCCACAGTTTGTTTGGGTCCACACCGTTTGCGACAACAGGTTTTTTGGCTTCTTTTTTGGTGTCTTTAGTTGCCATTAACTTCTATGCTTATTACTTCCTCTACAGGATAATTTAATTCACTTAATTTTAACTTTTCGTCTTTTGCTAAATCAGTTCCATATTTGGTCTTCAAGATTTCCTTTAAACTTTTTTTGTCTAAAGTATTTCCAGAATTAATCAATTGTAGATTTAATTCAGCTAAAATTCTAGCTGTTTCTTCTTGAGCTTCTTGCTCAATTATTTGTCCAGCTTCTTTGGGTGATAAATCGGGTGTTTTTTTTGATTCTCCAGAGCCAGAGCCTCCTTTGTCTTTCGGCTTTTTTTTGGGTTTCTTAGCCATAAATATTATTTCTTGACAAACAACTTGCTCCACAAGGACAAGGTTTGTTTCTTGGTATCAAACCCTTTTACATATATAAACCCGGGCTTGTTTATTTCATCTTGAATTGTATCAATGTCATCGCTTTCAACGTTTGGTTTGGAAGTATTTTCGCCTTCATCTTTCTTGCTTTTCTTTCCATTCTTAGGAGATTCTCCAAATCCTTTTTTGATAAATTCAGTAAAATTGAAATTACTTTCGATAGAAGTCTCCTGACCACTTTCAATGCTTTCCTCTTTTGTGCTAATTTCTCTCCATGGAATCCCGATGCCTTTCCTAAGAAGCTTGAGTAATCGATAGTAAAGAATTAAAAGTTTGTGAATGCTAGATGCTTCTCCTGCTAAGTTTACCAGCGAGGTTTGATTTCTCACTGTTTTAGTATATGTTTCTGCGACTAAGTTGCCCATCGCCTCAATGTAATCCCTACTGGAAATAGGCTGAACTGGAATTCTTCCTCCTGGAGTTTTAATATCGAATTTTAGGATCGGAGGGAACCCATGGGTCGTGATGATAGCAATTACTCTAGCAATAATTCCGGTTATTGTTTCCGGTTCTTCTACTTCCTCCTCACTGGCATAGGGGATGAGAAGGGGTAATGGTATTCTAAATTTTTTTTTCAACGTAGGGCCAGCACCACTAAACCTATAAAGCCGATGCTGTAGCTCTAGTCGATAAAGCTCTAGTTCTCTTAGATTTTTTATAACCCTTTTAGGAAAAAGACTAGGGTCTTTTATAAATTTTCCTTCTTCATCTACTGGATCGTCTGTATGACTTTGAACTATAACCGGAAAGCCCGTCCCGGAGCTGTTGTCAGAAATTTCTCCTCCTTGATTGCTAATAGCTGACCCTTCTTCTGTGACTCCTAGTAAGGATGCGATTTTTTCTATCTTGTCACTGCTGCCATTGGATATCATTGCAGCAATTATTAACGATAATTGCGGTTGATTATAGATAGCAATCTCTCCTTTCGCTTCTGGTACCAACCAACTTTTCGGCGCTTTAAAAGGGAAACCATAATCTTCAGATGATGACTGTTTTTTAACCCCATCTGGATATTGTTCGTTGACTTTGAAATTTGCAACTGGAACTCCTAAGTTAAGGGCGATTTGTCTTGTTAACTCGCTGTCTGCTGGAGCATTATTTAAAATCCTCCAAATCTGAAGTTCTAAAAGGGACGAAATAGAAGATTCCCATTCTTGCAAAGTCTCGTTTTTTCCTATTGGGAACTTAGCAGATAAAGTACTATCATTAATCCCTATTTTTCCAGGGAAATTTAATCCCCCAGTTGCCAGCAGGATTAATTTATCTCGTTTGCGGTCGTCTTCTGTATAGCAACACTTTTTGCTCATTTTTTCAAACTTAGGTATATATTGTGGCGGTGGTTTTTTGCTGTGTGATTCTGGAACTCCTTGGGTGAGATTATACATCCCCAATAAATCCAATCTCCAGCTCGTAAAACCGTCATCCCAGGCGGGCTCGTTTTCGGGCTTCCTCAACAGTTCTTGCAAGTCTCCATACCTGCCTGCATTATAGAAATCTGCCATATAGATTGGGATTTTGTTTACGTCCCTTCTCCTGGCCGAGAAAAATCTTGTGATTCCCGTATCAAATATGAAGATTGGCTTTTTACTAAACCTTGCCTTAAAGGTTAAATCTTCAATGCTAAATTTTGTGATAATTGGCTCATCCATTGGTGGGTGGCTTACAAAGTACCATACACCAGCCCCGGAACCAAAATATACATTGCTTTCTGTAGTAAGGTTATTATCTGCAAAATAACTACCGTCTTGAAAAAAATGAGGAACCCCTTGATTAGGCATGAGGACAACACTGTCAAGAATGGCCCATCCTCGAAAGTAGCTCCGTTCAAGCTCAACAGAATAAAACCTAAGATACCCTTCTCCAGTGACAACAGGCTCTGACAGTTGCCTTGTTATTCTATATCCTGTTCCCGCGCCCCTGACCTTGCTCCCATCAGAATTGTATGCAGGATAAGCACTATAGGTTGCATTCCACACGGCAACTCCGATTAGCAGATCATCTGGATCTCCAGGAAAGGATTGGCTGCCTCCAAATTGATCATCTGGAAAGCCAGATATCAATCCTTCTTCGGCCGCTTTATCGTCTAGTATTTCTAGAGGCTTATTCTCCTGTATGTCACAGTTGGGGATTAGTTGAACCTCAGTATGGACGTGAAATCCTCCAACAGAAGACTTTTTAACCAAAACACACCCACTTTTTGCCACTTCCATTGTTGAACCGAATGCACTTACTTCGCCTCCCCCTTCCGCATTATACTCAATCCCCACAGCTCCTAAACCTATGCCAACTGTTCCTCCATTTTCGGTAGTTAGCGTTATTCCTACTCCTCCTATATCAATATCGATTCCAAAAATAGGATGATTTTGTTTGTCCATGTCGATTTTCGCGTTAAGATCTCCAGAAAGCGTATTTTTCAACTTAGGCATTTATCTATGGCAAAAGAAAGAATATCAGAGCCAATCAGTAATAGTTTTTTAAATTCTGTCGGCAGTGCTGGCATCTATAATACAATTATAGATTTTCGGACTGAGAAAAATAAACATGACAGGGTAGCCAATGGTTCTGAATATAATGTAAATTATGTAATTAACCACATATCTGTCAGCTATATCATGCCTTCTCTCGCCCCTAAACCTGACAGAGAGTATAGCCTGGCAAATAGTGATCTACAGCAGATGGTTGATGACATTGAGTATGAACGATTATATAATGATGCTACTTTCAACGAAGACGGCAAACCGTATGCCTCTAAACTGGTTTTAGTCAAAACACGTAGCCACCTTAACCAGATTTTAGGTCATGTGCTTTTATATAATTCATACAAAATCAAGAATAAAGATACTAAGCCTCCCTTTACTAGAGAATATCAGGACTTAATGAGGGCTCTAGGGACTCCTATCATGACTCCTGAACTCGATTTAAGATGTTACTTGACTAGATTTGAAGAAGGAGATGAAGTAATTATTTCTGCCAGCTATACTGGTAATGTCAACTACACCTTTGATACTGGCGTGTTAACACACCATAATTTTTACCCAGATTAATCCCCAAACTCCTTTATATATTAAGATAAACATTATAACAAGGCAAATAATTTGATGGGTGGACTACCTTTAAGGGAAGCTCCTCATTTTTTGGAAGCAATTGATCAATTAAAAAAAGGTATAATTGGAATCCTCGATCAACAAAATTTTCTGATCGAACAATTTTCAGCTACTCAGCAGAATAAAAGTGACGGAATTGATTGCCAGTATACTTTAGCTAATTACCCTCTCCTCCTGGAGGCGGGCACTCCTTATAAAATAGTAGAGATTAAAGATCCTGGAAATTACCAGATTTTAATTTCCAATCCTAATAAATCAAAGGTATTGTTATATCTAGGAGATGAGGGAGGAGAAAATTTCACTGATAGTGCATGGGAGCTTCCTGTCGAGGGGCTTAAAATTGAGGGGAGAGAAAGGACTATTTGGGCTTTGTCTGAAAAACAAGCTCAATTAATCATTACAATTCATTCTGAAAATCCAAGCACAAAGATAGAGGAAGAAGTGCCAATACCATTAAATATTATTGTCGATTGCCCGACAGGAGAAAAATTTAATATCCCCGAAGACTTTGGTGATTATTCGGGATTTCTTTATCTAGAAGAAAAGGGAGATTCTGAATTAGGAATTACAGGGCATAAATTATTCGCTTTTGGTAGCTACGATTTCAACACCGCGTTAGATACTGGCTATGAATTCGAGATAAACATTGATGATGATTTTAGTAGTGTTGTTTATCCTGAAGACGGCAACTTCTTGGAGGTGCATAGCATCAGTTCTAATCTGATAGATAGAGCAAATATATGGTCTCTTCTCGGCTGGCAGGAGACATATAATTTAGAGTACCTGAAATTCTGGAAAGAAACCAATAGTTGGGTTTCTACCGGAAAAAGAATTAATGGGGAAGTCAAATTCAAGAATGCTAGCGATCCGTCAATTTTAACTGATAAACTTTTGCTCAAGCCAAACTTCTTCTCCAGGTATTACCTTATAAAGATTCGCCTTGAAGATAACTACTGGGGTAGCGTTTGGAAAAACGCCGTTTTTTCGTTCGATTCTAAGAGAAATGTCTTTAATGTTTTAGGTTATTGATTATTGATATGAAAATAGCTTTTGTCGGGGATTTCCACGCAAATCATCAATCACTAGAAAAGCATCCAAATATTATAAATATAGGCATTAATGGGATGCCTGTTTGGGATGCTGAATTGAAATTGATATTTGATGAAATTTTATCTCATGAGGATATCGAGAAAATATATTTTAGCTGCGGGCATCCTTTCATGGGGTGTAGAAAAAAAGAAGAAATCCTTTCTTTGAAAGAATTTGAAACTTTAAAGTTTAAGTCTGAAGAGAGAGGCTTCATTCATGGCGCTCCTTACAGGAAAATGTCTGATGAAGAAATTGCCAAAATTACTCAAAAATATCTTATCTATCTAAGATATTATTGTGAATTAGACAAGAGGATAAGGTTGGCCCCAATAGTTATTTTATGGCATGAAATTATTCGGAAAACACCTGGGATGCCTACTCTTTATTCTCAAATAAAAGAGGATTTCAACATCTTAGATGTCTCCGTTTTTCTTGATTCTAAGTTTCAGTTTGAAGGTAGGCGCGGATTTTTGTACAAAAAGGCGATGCAGAAACTTATAGCAGTCTGCTACAATTAAATTACCTTTTCCTTGCGCTAATAGTAGTTCAAACAATGCAGTTTTCGCCTTTAAATCAATCACAAAGCCCAATAATAGAAACTATTGATTGGGAAAATAAGATAATTGATCTACCCCTTGGGGGGACTGAAGAGGTTGTTGCCCAGGAATTGATATTACAATTGCTTCAATCTACGGAAAAACACAGAAAATGGAAGGCGTTCAATGTTGGCCCGGTGAAAATCAAGCTTTCGCACAAATTTCTTCCTGAAGAGGTTATCAAATCTCCTTACTTGTTGTTGCCTGGTCAGGATGTGTGGGGGGACTATGATATTGGTAGAGTTCCTCTGTATGCTTATGCCTGTTCTGAGGAATATCCCGGCAAATTGATTTTAGTTTTTTATACTGTTTGAAAAGTTCAAGCTATTCACAATTTATGAATTTTGCCTCAGCTTACGATGCCGAAAATTCTCGTTTACTAATTCCATCTCCTGGAGTGTACGACCTTAGCTCATTAAAAAAAATAACAGTTGGCGACTGGAAGGAGCCCAAGGTTTTATTCTCAGAAGAAAGGATTGGAATATATTATTTTACGATACAAGTTATTCCAGAGGACAAAGACACTATAGTAAATGGCATCTGGAATATGTCTGCTGAAACCATAAACAAAGATAGTATAGGCTGCCATGGATGGTTCAAGCAGACTAGAGAGTCTGATGTGCCGATTTCCCCTGGAAACTTTCTAACTTGCTTTTGCAATGAAGGCAAATCCGCGCAAATAATTTATATGTTGGCAAAAATGTCTGTTTCTTCTGAGGAGATTTAAATAATGCAGTGGGGAAATCAGTCAACCAGAGATGAACCTTTGTTCGTAGTTCAAAAAACGATAGTTGGCGAGAAAGGAGAGAAAGGAGACAAGGGTGACACCGGTCCTCAAGGATTGAATGGATTACCTGGAGAAAAAGGAGAGAAAGGAGACAAGGGTGACACCGGCCCCAGCGTTGCAGCCGAAGGGGCTTTTGTCCCCATCTTAAGAACTTTGGGGCAAACCATAGAGCCAACTTATGCCTCTAGAAATGGATATTACAAAATAGTTGGCGAGATCTTTCATTATTGGATTGACATAAAACTTGCAAGCAATATCAGTAGCGGTAGCTGGTATGTCATCATATATGGGCTTCCTTTTAAGTCAGCGCAAAACAATATGTATTACGCTGGCGCTGTGCAATCTACCGAAAAATTGATAGGGGTGACAGGTCAATTGATCGTAGTGAATCCAGGTGACGCAGACTATTTGGAGCTTAGAGAGATCAATAATGGAGATTATAAATATCCCAATCACGCGATATTCCAAGAAAATTCGCGCATACAGTTATCAGGAAGCTATCCCATTTGATTGTTTTACATAGATTATGTCTAGTACTGTCTCAAAAACTTTCACTCAAAATCTCGGAGAACTTGAAGATTTAATTCATGCTTCTCCTGCTTTAATATTAGAATTGTATGGCGATGCGCCATCACAAGGGAAAAACGCGACTTTATTCACTCAAGACCCTGATGGATGGGCTTATGAAGAAGGTCGCATCTACGCAACTCGTTATCACGAGTACAATAGTTCCTTTTGCTCCAATGAGTATATCAATCTTCCAGGCGAAAGATTTACCTGCACGCCCTCCAAGTGGCTGCTTCTGGGACTTACCCCAGACAACCTGGCGACTATGTGGTACGCAACAGTAATAGGGCTTTTGAACCGCTATTCGTACAAAGGGCGGACATTGCACCATAACAAGCCAGCTCTAGACGAGGACTATCAGTATAACGATCTGAGTAAAGCCGTCCCATCTGAATTTAAGTTTCAAATTTCAACAGATGGTTTGTCTGTTGAAGCTTATATTGACAATGTTTTTATTGTTGCGTTTGAACACACGCCAGGCACGAGGCTATATTTCTACGGGACTGGAGTTGGGGCTGACTTAGAAGTCCGAAATTTACAAGTGCATAAGTTTGGCACATAGTTTTTTATACATTTAATTGAGGTTGAGCAATGAGAGAAGCATTTTATCCGCAACAGTTCACCGCGACAACTACAATCACCACCACGGGAGAAATTACAATTCCCGGCGTGACCGGGAAGCTGGATGAAGTTATTAGCAAGCTAGGTGATCTAGATCAAAGTATTAAAAATATAGAGTCAGGCAATCTTGATACCACAGCTATTGAGACTGAATTGCAGTCAATGGGCTTGAAGTTAGATCAAAAAATTGCCTATTTGACTGGCATTAAAGATAGCAGGCAAGCTGCTATCCAGGCCGCAATAACTGATGGCTCTGAAGCCTATACGGAGGTTGTCTCCGAACTGGTGACTGTGATGAAGAGAGTGGAGGTAAGCTTAAATGATGATTTGAGTACTCTCATACAAGGTGACGCAAATAACCTCCAACAATTGATTAATATAGGATCTGAATTGGACGGCATCAAGACAGGCGTAGATGGGCTAGTCACCGAATTCAACGAAAGCCAGGCAAAGCAGGATGCTCAAAGACAGGCAACTGAGGCAGGTAATCAATTACTTGCAAACATCGCTGCCAGGAAGGAAGGTTCACCAGTTTCCGTTGTAATCGATAGAAAGAAGGGAAGTCAAATAGATGTAAAAATTCCAGGTGGATTTTATTTTGGCGAAGCCAAACCTATCGGCCTCATTTCTTTGCCAAAAGTAAATGAGGATAAAACTGTAACTCCTGGAATGCCAATAGAAAATGATAATGGCGAGATAATACCTCACCTAACGGCAACAAACGTTAGCAGAGGGACTACTACTGATTATCCTGCTGATTGGAAATGGAGTATTGGGAGAGGAGATCCTACAGATAGTTATGGCGAACAAAATCTATGCTTCAAAAGCCCGGATGGCTCTCCAATCGATCAAAGATATGCGATCGATGTTTATTATTTGAAAGGCGAGGAGCAAGATCTGACTGTCACTGTTTCTTCTGGCTCTAACGATGAGGAGGAACCAGCCCCATTACCTGGGGATGATACCACTATACCTATTTAACTTTTAGTTAATTTTATGCCAACCTTGTTGGCATATACGGCGTGGTCGAGCAAGTGGTTAACTCGCTAGAGATTGATTCTAGAGACGCTGGTTCAAATCCAGCCTGCGCCATTCCTAAAGTCAAGTTTTCTGTGATCATTTAAGTAGTTGCAAAAAAAAGTTTGTTGAAGATGTTGACAAGTGATTGCGTATTAGTTATTGTAAAAATGTCACACACAACAACGGACTGCATACAATGATTAGATTAAGCAAAACTTTCGCATTCAACCCAGATCAAGTGTCTTTTCTCTATATAGCAAGATATAACCAACCAGCCACAGCAGGAGACACGCTAGAATCTTGGGAAAAGTTTATCCAACACAAAGATAGAGAGGTCGAGGGACGATACATAGAAGAACTAGACGATCCTGAAGGGTGTGATTGCTACATTCAATTAGGAATTGGAAATCAGATCTTCAAATTTTGGCTACCAGAAGAGAAGGCTCAAAAATTAGAGGCAAAGCTGCAAATAGAAGAACTGTAATCAAAAAAAAGTGCCTGCAATCTACGACGGGGACTTTTTTTTGCTACATGGGCTGACTTCATCTCGGACCGCACTTTCGACAACGTCAGCAAAGGTAATCTTCTGAAGGCCGTAAGCTGTTCCAGAACTTGCGATGTGTTTCTAAGGAGAAGCTTGATTTGATTAATCTAATCCAATTATGCAGTCGCAAGTCTAGGAACAATAATTTCAATCTTGATTTTGCCCAATATGCATGAAGTATCATGTGTAGCCAATCAGGCACTAGCTTTTTTTCTACAGTCTTCTCTACATGATTGCAGACTAAGCAGCTAGTATATCGGATATACCAGCCAAAGTACCAAAAGCTGATAACTTTGTGAGACATTTTTTCCTCACAGTTGGGGCAGTAATCTATACTTGCTTTCATGGTGTTTTTACATTTTTTGAAAAGTTATACAATCTTATGGAGAAAATTTTATACCGCTGGACTTTGAGAGGCCCAGACGAGTCATATAAGAAGCCTAAAAGATGGACGCCTAAAGATAATCTATTTGCCTACAAACCTCCCAGGAAAATTAACCGAACAACAATTAAGAGAATTAGGTTTCGCTTCTAGAATATATAATTTTAAATCATAGCTGTACAGCGAGCTGTTCAGTGGAGACTGTACAGTATAATAAGATACTGGAAAATCACTAAATCAAGAAAAAAAAGGTTTACTTTAAACTTGTGTAGAAAAAATAATATTAATTAAAGTAGTTATTTCTTGATTTTAATTTTGATAGCTTCCTCAAAAGTTTAATCCTCCCAAAAAGCTCAAAACCCTGGTCATGTGGCCAGGGTTTTCTGATGAGGGGCGCTTAACTGACCCTTGACAATTTCTCCTGGAGTTGCCAGGTTCAAATTACAACTCAACAGGTGACAAGCTTTTTACAAGCGGAAAGGGTCGGTGATTAGAGCCACCTTCCCTTCCCTAGCCTTTTTAGTTGAACCAACCAACCAAAAGGATAATAGTATGCTAATACAGCAGACAGTAACACGTCAAGAGCGACGTGTCAATTCTCATCGTTTAAATTTACCCCAGAAGTTTCCCAAGCCCAAGTTCCAGTTTGGAGACATAGTCCGCACTGACGAGGGAGATAGTGGGGAAATTGTCGGCATGATTTTATTTCGGAGCCAGGAGCGGGCTTGGTGGAAATATCAACTAGATTTGTACATTGATTCCCCTAATTATTGGGATAAACAAGGACATTTGTTATGCTCGGACTGGGAAGAAGAAGTCAGCCCTTGTCCGGATTGCTATGAAGAGTTTCGATTGACAGAACTTTGATTTTAGGTAGCGATCGCTCATAAGACAAAATTTAGGGAGCAAATCTCCCTAAATTTTAGGGTGAGATTAGGTAGATATATTTTTCATTAATATGGATTTAGTGGTTAGCGATCGCTACTTTCGCACTGCAAGTTTTTCTATTCCCAACAATAAAAATAGTTATGAACAAAAAACAAACAGGTAAGGCTCTAGTCGCTGTAGTCACATTGGGCCATATTGAATTTGAAGGCTTGATGTTGTCAAATGGCGATTATGCGATAGCGGTTAGTCAGTTAGATGCTTTAGGTTTAGTTCGCCAGAATCAAGCTTCTAGAGACGTAAAAACCTTACTAGGCAAGGAGTTCAAGTTCGACAAAACTAGCTCAGAGTTGAACAGAAAACCTGTCAATATAATCTCCCTACTAGATTTTGAGAAGCTATTAGCCAAGCTTGATAGGAAAGGTAACAAATCTGCACAGGATTTAAGGGATGACTTAGTGGGAGTCACCTTGACTCAATTATTCTCTGAGGCTTTTGGGCAAAAGTTTGAGAAGGATGAAACCCAGCAGTTCCTAAAAGAGCGTCAAGAAGGGAGGTTTATACGGCGGACGTTAACCGATGTTGTCAAGAGTTATATCGAGAATAACCCGCAGCTATCAGATAACGATAAAAAGTGGATGTATCCAAACACTTCAGATACTGTCAACAGATTACTGTTTGGTAAAAGTGCAAAACAACTTTGCGAGTTTTATGGGTGCGAGAAAGAGCAGCTACGCAATCATTTTGACCGTAAAGATATAGTCAGAATTCGTCGTTTGGAAGAATATGCAATGCGCCTTATCGATACTCAGAATGTCCATCCTATTGAGGTAGTTAAGAAGGCTTTTGAGTTTTGGGATGGGGCTAGGGTTTGATACGTAGATTATTTGTCTGGCTTGATTGTTGACAAGTTGACATACTCTCCGGCCTAAAGGCGCGGAGATTCTCCTGAAGCCAGGATTCTTGGTTCACTGAGTCCACTTAAACTAATTACCTTGCGATACTTAGCCCAGAGATGATTCTCTCCCCAAGCGTTTGCTCTATTCCAAGAGCCTGTTCCCGTATGCCCTACGGTACAGTTCAAACCTTGAAAAAATTTGGTTCTCTGGTACTTGATGCTTAGAGCTTTTCCATGCACAAGCATTCCTGTGCAAAACCCCATAACTCTAGTTTTCAAGGTGCAAACGCTACAGTTAAGTAGCTATAGGTTTTTAGAGCGGTTGAATACCTTTCCGCTGTTTCCATAATAACATAAAGTCCCCCTAAAAGGGGGAGGCTTTAAACCCAATTTTTCGGTAAATATTTTTTT
>NZ_JAAHHG010000111.1 GCF_010692555.1 Okeania sp. SIO3B5
TCTTATAAGGAACTCCTCAGACACGAGGACACGGAGACGCGGAGACACGGGGACACGGAGAGAAGGGGAGAAGGGGAGAAGGGGAGCAGGGGAGAAGGGAGAAATAGTCATACTATCTAAGTAAAACTACTTAACTATTCAAAAGTAATGTACTTTTAAATACATTTTCTCTCTAGGAAAAGGTTTTTAAAGTCTTAAACATAATTTGTCTATTTTGTCAAGTATTATGTTAAGAAAGATGTTTATAAAGCATAGTCCTGGGAGAGGGAGGGGCGAGGGGTGGGTCCCTACTCCCTACAAAGATCAAAAAGACTTTCCATACGCAAACCCTAATTATTCCCACAACCGACGACCAGAGGAACCCTTAAGTTTTTGATGAGTATCTTTCAATAAATTTGGTATATCTAAATTTTCCGGACATCTGGGTAAACACTCTCCACATTCAGTACATCGACTTCCTTTGTTACCTGGAAACCAATGACCTGCATTTTCAAACATCCCATATCGATACTTACCGAATTCTGTCATATCGTAGGCTACACTCAAATTTCTTAATCTCAAGACTTCTGGAATGTGAATATTTTCTGGACATGGCAAACAAGCATAACATTGGCTACATTTTTCTGTACCTAACTTTGTTGAAGCTTGAGTTTCCAAACGCTGAAATATCTCAACTTCTTGAGGAGTGAGAGGTTGTGTGCGATCGCTAATACTCAGAGGCCATTCTAATTCTTGTGGCCTAGCAGCACCCACACTGAGGGTTGTTATTCTTGGGTCACTTAATAAAAATCGATAATTTAATTCCAATGGGGAAAAAGGTTGACACAATTCCTGAAGGGTAGAAGATGGTGTATATAATTGCCCACCTTTATCTGCTGGAGAAATAATAAAAATGCCCATATCTTTTTGTTTAGCTAACTCTATTGCAGGGGCATTATGTTGGAAAAAGTAGTAGTAATGTAAGTTAATAAATTGAAAAAAGTCGGTATTAATAGTCGCTAAAATTACATCTAAAGGGCCATGGGTAGAAAAACCAATGTGTCTAACTCGCCCATCATCGATCATTTTATGTAGTGCTTTAATTCCATGATGGGTAATTTCTAAATGTTCCCAAGTATTAATGCCATGAATAGCCAAAAAGTCTAAATAGTCTGTGTTTAGGTTTTCTAGAGATTCATTTATATAGCGCTCTATTAAACCAACATCTCTTGTGGGTGTAATTTTTGTTGTGATATAAAGTTGGGTACGCTGTAGCTCAGAAACTAAGGCTGCACCCAGATATTTTTCACTTTTACCATAACCTCTAGCTGTTTCTATGTGATTAATTCCCATATTCACAGCTTGCTCGATCGTTTCTACAGCATTTTCCTGAGATACCAAATATCGCATAGTTCCCAAGGAAAAAACTGAGAGGTTTAAGTTCGTTTTGCCAAACCTGCGGTAGTGCACCTATATATTTTAGTTTTTAGTTTTTAGTTTTGCTATTTAGCGATCGCTTCTCCTTAGCTATTCTAAATATAGCAGTTTGCCTATAATGCCTATAAGTTTTAAGTGAATCAAACAATATAATAGAATCTGTCATAGGCCATACCTAAGTCCTAACTAATATTTATTAGTTGGCCAAGGTTATTTCAGTTATCAGTTATCAGTACCTCTAGCTGTTTGCGCAGCATGATCTAGGAAAGCATTGGGATTGAAAATATAAAATCCTCTTTTTTTATCTTCTTATTCTTATAAAGAGGAGACTTCAGACCCAAATTTTTCGGTTCAAATAAACTTTCAAAAGTTTTCAGCTAAATAAATCTTTTTTGACTTTTGCATTTTCAATTCTATTAAAATGGTATTATGATAATCCACCAGTACTAGAACCACCACGTTTGATTAAATCTTCAGGGCGAAGTTTTGATATAAAGTCCCTAAAGGCTTGCCTTTCTGCCTCATCTGCATCTCGGTCTACTGGAATTGAGGCATCTGCTACGACTTCTTCCATTACCCAGATGGGACTATTGGTGCGGAGAGCAATAGCGATTGCATCACTGGGCCTAGCATCAATTTCTTTTTTAGTTTCTCCTTGCTTCATAATCAGCGCTGCATAGAACGTGTTATCTTGCAATGAGTGAATTACTACTTTTTCCAGCACCCCACTAAGTGATTCTAAAATACTAACCGTGAGGTCGTGAGTCAATGGACGTGGTGGCTGATGGTTTTCCAGAGCGCTAATAATTGCTTTGGCCTGGTCTTGACCTATATAGATGGGCAAAGCACGTCTCTCTTTACCATCTCTTAACAATACGATTGGATTGCGTGTTGATGCATCCAATGCTATTCCAGCAACTTTCATTTCAATCATTGGCTCGGCCTCATTTTATAATAGTTTTTGTCAAGATATATAGAATGTAAGTTAAGTATAGATAAGGATCGAGTCATTTTTAGTATGAATTGATATTTACCTATATGAGTCATTTTTACATTTATTTATTATCTTCGATTTTTGAGAATATGGTGTCTTCCTTGACTAATGGCTCACCATGATATAAAAAACGTGTAATTTCAAGACTAGCATTGCTGCTCACGGAATATTGATAGACTTTGCGTTCATAAAATTTAACTAATCTTTAATTAATTAATCAGAGGAAAAACAGTGTTTACAGGATTGATTCAAGCTTTAGGAAAAATTAAGCTTTTAGAAGAAAGCCAAGTTTTAGTTTCTCTGGCATCATCTAGTGGCAGTAAAATAATCTTGGAAGATTTGGCCATTGGTGATAGTGTAGCTGTAGATGGTGTTTGTCTAACAGTAATAGACATTTTAGCTCAAGGATTTGTGGCGATCGTATCACCTGAGACCTTACAACGTAGTACATTAGGCCAAATATCGGATAGATATGTTAATCTTGAGACTTCATTGCGAGCAGGTAGTAAGTTAGGAGGCCATTTTGTTACTGGTCATATTGACGGGGTTGGACGCTTGGAAACCTCTGTGGAAACAATTAATGCCTGGGAAATGAGATTTACAGCTTCACAAATAAAGGACGACAGGTGGCAACGTCAGATAGCTCCCTATATTGTATCTAAAGGGAGTATAGCAGTTAATGGTATTAGTTTAACTGTGGCTGATTGTGATGTGGGTGGCAACTGGTTTGAAGTGGCAGTTATTCCCCACAGTTTCAATGAAACAAACCTGTGTCATTTAAAAGCAAGTAGTTTAGTGAATATTGAGGTAGATATTCTTGGTAAATATGTGGCTAAGTTTCTACATCAGAACTCTAATAACCATTCAGTTTTGGTAGGAAATTCTCATGTTAATAGTTTTAAAGATATTACACCAGAATTTTTGAGCGAAAACGGTTTTATTTAAGATGGGGGGAAATTAGACATCTCTAGAAAACAGGGAGTAGGGAGTAGGGAGTAGGGAGTAGGGGAAAATAATTGATAATTTATGGATAATAATTGATTTTATTTTTGAGTTTTACGAAATAATTAGGGTTTGCGTATGGAAAGTCTTTTGCTAAAGGTAGGAGTCAGGAGTCAAGAATCAGTTGTGAGAATTGAGGTGTTCCTTAAAACTGTTGTTTACTAACACCAAAAAATATAGACTATCCTGGACAAACATCTACAAAATGTCTAGGATGTGAGACAATCTAAAGCAGAAAAATTAGGAACCTGACACGAAACTTGAGTTCATGTCAAAGCTATCACAAATATGATTGACACCCAAAGACTTGCTCTGCTAACCTTAGAGTGAAGTAATTCAATGTAAGTAATGGCCAAATCTCACGGTTCCTTAACAGGGATAGAAGCCAAAATTGAATACCATCCTGCAAACACAGAACTCGGAGCATTGTATGAATCCTGGAAACGTTCTGCTGTTAACTGGATGCAAACTGAGAAGTTGTCAGAATCAGAAGTAGAAAAGCGTCTAATGAAGCGGTTTAACATCCAATGGGCATGGGCTGATTCAATCGCCACTGAAGCACGAACATGTTTAAACCAATTAAAAACAGCTAAGAATAACAATATCACTAAATTAGAATTACAAATTCAAGCTAAAACAACTGCTGCCAAAAAACTCATCACTAAACTAGAAAAAACATTAAAATTAGCAACAAAAAAAGGTTTTCCGCATCTACAAGCCCGAAATAAATTTTTTCATCAATTGCTAGGTTTAAAGAGTAAAATTCAGAAAATAGCTAGTCTGAAACGAAAATTAAAGCAGTTAAAAAATACAGAACGTTTACATATTTGTTTTGGCTCACAGAAATTATTTAATGCTCAACATAATTTAGCAGAAAATGGATATAAAACCCAAGAAGAATGGGGTGATTATTGGAGAAAAAAACGCTCAGGCAGATTTTTCTGTGTAGGAAAATCTCAGCCAGGGGGTGGAACTATGCTCAAAGTTTTCCCATTACAAGAGGATGGGTTATATAAATTACAAGTTCAACTACCGAGACCATTACAGGATAAATATGGTCAGAAAATACAGTTAGAATTTTCAGTTTCAGATAGGAATGGTCGATATAGAGAAACAGATTTAGATTATGCCATAAACAGTTTAAAACCAATTACAATTTCTATTTTTCGTAGAGAACATAAACAGGATAATTGGTATATACATCTTTCAACTTATGTACAAGAAATACCAGTAGTTCATACTAGAAAAAATGGTTGTCTTGGTCTTGATTTTAATGCAGAATCAATTTCAGTTGCTTATGTTAAATGGGATGGAAATATTGAATATTTAGAAGAAATCCCGTATAAATGGAAAAATCAAACAACAGGACAACGGCAAGCATCCATGAGAAATATTGTTTGTCAAGTTGTGAAATTAGCAGAATTTTTTGAATGTGCTATTGCTATTGAGTCTCTGGATTTTACCAAGAAAAAATCTAAGATGAGCGAGGAAAGTAAAGTTTATAATGAGATGCTTTCCAATTTGTCTACGGGAATGTTTAGGGAAGCTATATTGTCACGTTGTAGAAGATTTGGAGTTGAATTAATTAAAGTTAATCCAGCTTTTACTAGCGTAATTGGAATGATTAATTATATGGCTAAATACGGCCTAAATAGTGGCACTGCTGCAGCTTTAGTAATTGGCCGTAGAGCATTAAAATTATCAGAAAAAATACCCAAATGTTTGTTGAGACCGGAGGATGTCAACAAACATGATTGGAGTCACTGGAGACGAGTTGCTAGTTTTATTAAACTACATCGTATTCGCCGGACTCAACTTTTTCAATGGAGGAAAGTCCTTGAGGGAATCCTAACCCATAGTTTGTGGGCGGAACATCAACTTTCACAGCAAGTACACATTGAAACGGGTGAGTAATCAAATCATTTGCACCTCACCAGATGGCAAATGTCTAGCTTTGTCTAGTTTTCAAGAAGGTGTAGAATATAGCAATTATTATATTTATAATAATACGTTTTTTCTTCTTCTCTGTTCTCTGTTCTCTGTTCCCTGTTCCCTGTTCCCTGTTCCCTGTTCCCTGTTCCCTGTTCCCTAAAAGTTTCCAATATCTCACAACTCAAATCATATTGCTTAAAATAATGAAGATTTTTCTAGAGACAGAAAGATTAGTTTTAAGAGAGTTTACCGAAGCGGATACAGAGTTATTATTTGAGTTGGATAGCGATCCAGAAGTAACTCGATATACAAAATTAGGCGATCGCTCAGGAACACCTACAAGCTACGATGAGATTAAAAATGAATTTTTGCCTAAAGTTTTCAGGTATTACCAACAATATCAGAGTTATGGTTTTTGGGCAGCTATTGAAAAGTTAAGTAATAAATTTGTTGGTTGGTTTCATTTTAGACCAGGTTTAGATAGTTATATGGGAGCAGCATTGTATCAAGAGAATGATATAGAACTCGGTTATCGCTTACAAAGAAAAGTTTGGGTAAGAGGATATGCAACTGAAGGAGGAAAAGCTTTAATTAGGAAAGGTTTTTTAGAGTGGGAAATACAGCAAGTAGCAGCAAGTGCATTGTTAGAAAATAAAGCATCTATTCGAGTGATGGAAAAAGTGGGATTAAAATTTGAGCGAAATTTTGTTTATTCAGAATCTCAGCAACAAGGTGTTAAATATAGTTTGAGTAAGGATGATTTTTGTGCTTAGGGAATAGGGAATAGGGAATAGGGAATAGGGAATAGTTGCTTGAAACCTCTCTAAAGATTAGTTCGTTCATGGGTTGTTCAGGAGCAAGTAGTGAAAGGGGTATTTATAATTCATATCTTGATTACTGTTCGTCCAAATATCTTAATTCATAGTTTGATTCACCAACCACAATTTTTTTATAAAAATTAAATTTTTATGTGATAAACCATAGTCGCAAAAAATAATCTAGTAAATTAATCAAAGTTTGAATTCACTCAGATAGTTGAGGACAAATATAGTATTTTTCTGGCAGATAAAGTAAGGGATTATACTTTTTTTTATCTTGTTGTATGTTCTCTAAAATCAAAAATTTTGTACTTCATAGGAATAAAAATTACATGAGTAATACTAATTCTACAAATCTACCCTTATGGGTGCAAGACCGAGAAAAAGTAATTTCTAATGATACAGGTGTGGAATGGCGAGGCGGAAAACGACCAGATTATTCTCATAATGATCAAGTTTTTCAACAAGAGAGTAAATATGATCATCCAGAAGGATCTTTAGAAGCGATCGCTCATAACCTAGTCAGAACTTTTGAGATGGAAGCATCTAATAAAACTAATCCTGAACAGTGGTTATCTGTTGTTGCCGATAAATTTCGTATGAGTAGTAATGGAGGAAAAGAATATACTGCTCAAGAAACAGCAGAACAGGGAACATATAACCTTTTTATTAGTAAAAACAAATATTATGACCCTGACAAAGAAACCTTGAAATCATCCTTTGAAACTTTTCTTACAGCTTTTCCCAATGGATTTCTTTGGGAAGTAATAGAAGTACTTTCTGGACCGCCAAATGTTACATTTAAATGGCGACATTGGGGAACTTTTAAAGGTAATTTTAAAGACTACCAACCTACTGGCGAAACAATCGAAATTATTGGTATGAGTCTTGCTAGAGTAACTGAAGACTTAAAAATTGTGTCTGTAGAGCATTATTTTGATAATAGTAAATTTATCAAAGATTTAACGGCTGGTGGCTGCCCATTTCATAGTCAAAAATAAGAGAATTATTTAACTATAATTAGGCTATAATTCAACAAAAAAAATAAAGTAGAGGTCTGTCAAAATTTAATTATTGACAGTGGGAGTACCTTTCTCCCATCTTGTTAGAGAAACTCATGCCTATTTTAGAGCAATAATAGTTTACCGAAAAACTGATCAAACCTTTTCATAACTGCTAATATGTGGAAGCTCTGTGCTAGGAAAGATAGTAGTGCAGGATGGCGGAAATAACTGACAAGTTACAAAATTCTAAAAGCTTTACTAAGCAATACTTTTGATTTTTAACTTCCGCGTAGCGGTAGTAGTTAGGGACTCATCAACCTTACTATATAACGCACCTTTGATATTACTTTCGATCCCAACTGCTGCACAAACCTTCCACTTCATTACAGTTACTTCGGACATACTTGTAAATTTTTCCACCTATTGACTTAATTTCTGAGAAACGCGACATTGAACTGCGAACAAAAAAGTAGAACTAACACGCACCTGACTTATTAAATACTACCCAAATAGTTTTCCATATTAACTTGAGATCATATGCGATAGACCATTTTTGCTGATAGTCAATATCCATACGCACTATGTCTTCAAAGTCTTTCACACTAGAGCGACCATTAACCTGCCATTCTCCAGTTATACCAGGTTTGACATTAAGTCTGCGCCAGTGATGAGCTTCATAATTGTTGACTTCATCCACAGTGGGAGGGCGAGTTCCCACTAAACTCATATCTCCCTTGAGAACATTCCAGAATTGAGGTAGCTCGTCTAAGCTAGTCCGACGCAGAAAGCTGCCTATACGAGTTATTCTAGGATCTTTCTCATTTTTAAAGATGTTACCTTTTGCTTCATTTTTGACTAGGTGCTTCAGTTTTTCTGCATCAACAACCATTGAACGAAACTTCACGATCCAAAAAGTTTGACCCTTAAAACCACAGCGAACCTGACTGAAAAATAGCGGTCCAGGACCATCAAATTGCATGAATATAAGTACAGGAATTGCAAGTACTCCTGCGATCGCTAACCCGACTAAGGCTCCTACAATATCAATCAGGCGCTTGATTGGACTATTGACAGAGGGATGAGCTACTTGTTTGTATAAGTTAGCTGAGTATTTGTGTTCTAGAACTAGAGAATTCATATTTGAGGAGATTGATAAGTTAGATGTATTCATAAGACTTGCACTCTGAAATCATGTTCTAAATTCATGGAAAACTTTTATACCTTTATTCTAGGGTAGCTAAGTTCAGAGCGGTAGAGTTATATAGTTAACTTTACTGAATCTTCATAAATATTAGTCATTTTTTTAAAGTTTTTGTGTGGTTTAGCTAATTCCTAATTAATTTTTAGGGAATAAAAAGAAAATTATGTATACTAAAAGATTTGCTTTTTATTTCTTCTTGTGTCTTTAGAGATAATGTAATCCAAATCACAAAAAAAAAGTGTAATTTAATACAATCACTTATACTTAGAAATCCTGAGATACTTTTTTAAGAATAAACAGCAGGAAGCAGAAGGTAGAAGGGATTTATGACTTCTGTTCCCGCTGCCTGTTACCGAAGGGAACAAGGATATAAAACCCTGTATACAAGGATATAAAACCCTGTATATACAGTGTCTACAAGCTTTTTGGGTTCAGAAACCCCATCTAAAATTAGGGTCTGCTGAATAAATTGGTTGGTGGGGGTAGGATGCGGAGACGTGGGGACGCGGAGACGCGGAGATGGGGGGACGCGGGGACGCGGGGACGTGGGGACGCGGGGACGCGGAGATGGGGGGACGCGGGGACGTGGGGACGCGGAGACGCGGAGACGCGGAGATGGGGGGAACAGGCAACGGTTTCGGTCATTTTATGTGAAGAAATTTTCTTGAATTTCAGAAGAAAATTTCAGTATTTTGAGGCAAATAAGAGCCTTAAACTGGGAGATCAACTGAATATAAACAGCTCCATTACCGTAAGCTATGCTGACTTTTAGCTTTACAGCGCTTTTCAAATTGATGAACCACATCGCCATAACCAAAACCCAGTAGGGACGTTGCATGCAACGTCCCTACTGGGGTCTACTGAAATAAAAACTGCTGTATGAGCGCAAGCCCTAACTAGGGTTTGCTGAATAAATCTCAAACAATTACCAGATAAAGGTTTTAGCCTTTTTCGGTCTGAAATACCTTGGTTTTTAGCTCTTCACGCTCAAAAAGGAGCGCATTAAGGAGCGCATAGTTGGGCAAAAAAAATTATTCCCCCTACTCCCCTACTCCCCTACTCCCCTACTCCCCTACTCCCCCGCTCCCCTACTCCTTAAAAAAGACTTTTTCAGCAAGCCCTAACTATTGCGGAAACTCTCAACGGACGTGGAGGAGAGCCTAAGACTAATGCATTGTGAGCAGCATCCTAAAGAGATGTCAACCAGCCGAAGAGCTATGGCTGAGTTCTGTTTATCCGTCGCTAAAGCGCGGAGATGACAATGTGGGTTCCTCAAATTTTTGCCTAGTATTAGCCACTAACTTATTTAAGTATTCTCTTAAATATTCTGCTTGTTCGCCACTCAAACAATATCCACTACCATCAGTTTCTTGGGAAAAAAGTGGCTTTGCTCTCAAACTTTGATAGTCAGAATTTTGTCGAGAAACTTCACTCAATAGCATGACATCTTCCTCTGAAGGCAATAAACCAGGAGGTAATTTACTGTCTAAAATAGTCTTGATGTTCTCCTGACAAACACGAGTATTTATTCCTTGTTTCTCTAATAATTGATAAACTTCCTTTAGAGATAAAGGACGATCTGGAAAAACTCGTAGTATTTCCCAAAGTAAAAAATAGTCGTTGTATTGTTGTTGACGTATATCTATAATTTGTGAATAAAGAGGTAAGATAGCTAAACCATAAGCAACCCTACCTATAGTTAATTTAATATCTTCTATCTCAGATAAACAATTATCCGATCCCTGCGACTTTTCCTGCTCTAACTCTATATTTTGAGAATTAACTTTTGCATCTTGAACAATAATTGCATTAGATAATTTTTGACGTAACCAACGAGATATCCCGTTCCAACTTCCACTACCTCCAGTACATAAAGCGCGGTTAATTCCCACAGGAGATATTCCCACCCTACTCAAAAAATTATTTAACTCCTGGTTTAATTTTTGTATAAAAGGTCCTAATACTTTTTTTTCTAAATCTTGTTGTTGTAAATGCCATTGGCGATCGCCTATATTCAAAATAAATTCTTTTTCAGATGGCAAAATTACTTTTAAATTACGAGCTGCTGCTAATAATTCTTGTTTATAGGATGAACTTTGTAACCATTGCTGTAGTTGATACCTAATTGATAAATCTGGATAGCCTGGTCGTGGCCATGATTGAGTAGATTGTTCTTGATTCTTTTCTTTCTGGGCCTGGGGCGAAATATTTTCGTTTTTTAGTAATAGTTGACAAACAATATCTTGATCTAGGGCCTGACCTCCATAAGCAAAACTATGGCAATGGAAGTGAGAGTAAGTTAAATTTTGGCCATCATCAGGGAAATTAACTAAGGCCATTTCTGTTGTGGTTGCTCCCACATTCACAATTAAAATTTTGCCCTTTCTAAATTCTGAGGTATTAGATGTTTTTGGATCTGCTGTTACTGAAGTTAATTCTGATAGGGCAGTAGCGATCGCCTCCTCAACTACAATTACTTGATTGACATTTTGGACAAGACCTGCTTCTAAAACTGCTTCTCTGAGATTGAAGTGATAGGCTTCTGGCCAATTAGTTGGACTACCCATCAACACACATTTTAATTGTGCCAAAGCGGAAACAAATGTTTCTTGGTCTAATCCTACTGCGCCACAAGTATAATCATGAGGTAAAGTAATTATTGTTTGAGTTTCTTCATCAGTTAGAGAAATAGAGTCTTGGACAAAAGCTTGGGTCTGAAGGGTTGTCAATAAAGTTACTAATCCTTGATGAGCTAACTTGAGAGGAATTTGTTGATGTTCAGACAATTGCAGAACTGGTTCATGGGCAGTTGTAGTAACAAAGTTAGAATCTAGAAGAAAAGATTTATCTGGTTTTTCTTGAAATTTTTGTTTTTCAAATTTAATCGAAATGTAAGGAATAGTAACTTTTAAAGCAGGCTTCAAGTTTTGTACTAATAAGGGTTTTTCTTCTATAGTTTTCTGTTTAGATGACTTTTGATGTACATATAAAGTTGATGGTAACTTATATATTTTTGTTTTTGTATTAGAACTTAATGTTGTTTGAACTATTTTTGTTGAGAGAGCAAATTCTTGATTTGTTTCAGTAATATCTAACCCTGGTTTAGTTGCTACCCTTTCCCAATATATAGGATAAATTTCACTGCTGCTACGATTCAATAATGCTGCTGAAATACCTGTAGTACCAAAGTCAATTCCTAAATACCATAGTGAAGGTGTTTTCTTCGGTATTGCGTCAGTCTCTTTTAAGGAATTCAATTTTTTTTTTCTGTCTCTGGAAAGTCTTTAAGTAGGATTTCTAGAGGTAAAAATTCTTGCTCATCTGTGTCTGTTGATTCTACTTCTGTTGAAGATGTTAAGTTATCTAAAATATCTTCTATAATTTGTTCATTTTCTGTATTTTCTGCTGAATTGCTAGTATTTTCTTGGTTCGTTAGATTTGATTTTTCTGAAACCTCAGCAATATCTACAAATAAACCCTCTAAGTTATTAAGTTTTGCTTCTGAAGTTGAACTCATAGAATCATTAGTCGATTCAGCATTACTTTCTGCTAAAGATGCAGGTGAATATTCTCCTAATTGGAGTTCAGTTTGTTGTGGATCGTCTGCTAACTCATCTAAGTCAAATTCTTCTAAACTTTCTAAATCTGAACGCAAATCATTAAGGGTATTAGTATCTAATAATAATTCTATATCTTGTTTTTCATCTGATTCTTGTACTGGCAAGAGACTTTCTTTAGCAGATGCCTGAAGATACTCTTCTTCTTCTGATTTATTGCTGTAATTTATTTTTTCTTGCTTAGGTTCTAGAGAAGCAATTAATTGATTAGTTTCTGCTTCATTTATCTCTAATTCACCAAAGAGATTACTGAGAGATTCGATAATTTCAGTGTTTTCTACATTTTCTGAATTGCCTAACTTTGAGTCATAATTTAGTGGTAATTCAACCATATTTGCTATTTCTGTATTTTCTATTTTAGCAGTATAACTTTGAGATTTTTGCCATTCTGTGTTATTTTCTTCAAAACTGGGAGCCTCTAGTTGAGCAAAAGTTTGATCTTGCTCATTTTGACTTTTAATAACTTCTAAATCTTGCTCTTTATCAAAATTAAGTTCATTTTGAATAGATGATTCTTGAGGGTTTGAGCTATCTGCTTCAGTTGTTTCTGATTCTTTATTTACTTTAGACACAAACTCATATCCTGGATAAGGAAATACATCTGTATTGTTAGACCCATATAATTCATTGATTTGAGGAGATAGTTTTTGATTTTCAATATTTTCAGGACTAATATGAGAGGATGCTATAAAATTTTCTGGCTTTAGCTGTGTTTCTTCATTATCTTCTGTATTGAACTCATCAATAAATGAGCCATCTAAGTTATGGTCTTCTCCCAGTCTATTCTCTGAACTTGTCACCATCTCAGAAGGTTCAATATTATTAGAAGTCTGTGGATCGAGATTTTGCTTAATAGGTAAAGCGCTCTGAGTCGGATATGAATGTTGGTTGGTTAACTGAGACAAATGTTCCACCAACGTTTCTTGCACTGGGCCAAGCAAAGCTTGAGAAAACTCAGAGATAATTTGCTCCTGTTTAGCATATTGTTGAGCTAGGGAATAATTATCTTTTCTTTGCTTCTCAAGTTGCCTAATTTCTTCTTGCAAAGCTCGTCGTTGTTCTTTAAGAATTTGAAAATCTTCTTGTAAATAGCGATTAATAGGAGTCAAAAACTCTTCTAACTGTTGTGGATGTTGCTTTGTCGTCTGGTCAATAATATCTTCCGAATTTGAAGGTTGGTCAACAGAGAGTAGCTGTAGACTTGGAATTGTATCCACATTCTGACTCAGATAGTTCAGCACCTGCTGTAGTGCCTTCTGAGATTTTCTGAGTGTTTTTTCTAGGACTTGAGGAGAATTTTTAGTGCTAGGCTGATTTAGCACCTCATCTATTTCACTAATTATTGATTTGATTTGCTTATTCTGGAAATTCAAGAGTTTCACCTTTGTCACTCATCATTAAGAATTTTGACATCCTCCCGACGTTGACCTGCACCTGCAGCGCGGGATGTTTAAATCTTCAAGTACAATTGTGTCGTATTTCTTGACTAAATTAGTAGACAATTTATGAAGGAAGTCTGTACGTTTGCGCAGCATTCCGTTTGCGTTTGCGTAGCATCCCGTAGGGAAGCATTCCGAAGGAAAGGAAATATCCTTAATTTTGGCGTGCAGTCTAGCTATTTTCAGTCTTTGTCTTTCACGACGTTTACTGCCTGGCTCAGTCTTGGCAAACTTTCTCTGAAACTTAGCTAACTTTTTCAAGTTCTTTTTAAGAGGTTTAGGAGCTAATATTTTCTCTCCATTGCTCAATGTTGCAAATGTCGAAATGCCTAAATCTATTCCGATTGAATTATCAGTTTTAGGCAAAGATTCAGGATTAATTTCTACAACAAAACTAGCATAATATCTATTAGCTGAATCTTTAATTATAGTCATAGATGTAGGCTGGCTTGGCAATTTTCGTATTGCAAACTATTTTAATCTTGCCTACTTTTGGCAGATAGATTTTATCTTGATTAATCAGGTAATTAGCACCAACAAATCTGGCAGTTTGCTTTGACTTTCTACTCTTGAATTTAGGTGGTTTTACCTTGATTCCTTTTCTTTTACCTTTGCAACTATTGAAAAAGTTTTTGTAGGGGCGAATGGCCATTCGCCCCTACGGTCTAAATCTTTGAGAGACTGTTGTAATGGAGTTGAAGCAACTTCTTTTAACCAAAGTAATTCTCTTTTAGCTTGTGTTATGAATTGTTTGGTTAAATCAACATAGCTTGGTCTTTTAGCCCCGTTAACATACAGTTGATTGCAATGTGTTAAACTTTTGTTCCAAACATATCTGCAACATCCAAATAATTGATTTAATCTAATTATTTGGACATGATTAGGGTAGATACGATATTTATATCTAGCTTTCAATGTTTTCGACCTATTACTAACACGCTCGTAGTTTTATTATAGTATGGGTTGGCATTCCCATACGACGCTCCCCTTCGGGAGAGCGCGGGTATAAAAGCCAACATTAGATAAAACTGATGAGAGCATAACTGACTGTGGCATCCTCCCGACAATGACTTCTACTAAGTACAGCGCGGAGTTCCCACATCACTGTTGGACATTGCTGCCCTGCGTCCCTTGTCTAGATAAAAAGTCCCCGACAGCCCGACTTGACAGCCTATTTATTGGCCCCAGAGTCCCTGGGTACTAATACCAATGGATAATGAATAATTGATAATTAATCGAATCTAGGTTTAAAGCCTCTCATGAGCAAGGAGAAAAAATAAATCAGATTTCCTTATATTCAATTCCGTAACGGTTTTAACCAAAGTTAATTATCCATTATTCATTATCTATGTATCAATTAATGAAAGATTTCCTATGCTGAAGCTACGTCTCTATCAGCCTCATATTTACATTCTGGACAACTATGCCATCTATAAGAGAGTTCCTTTCTTACTAGACTACGACAGTTTAGACGAGTTTGATTCGTCTAATGTATAGCCCTATGTGGCAATAGCAGGATATGATTAAATTAATAATTTAAAGACATTGACTTTACTATATCTACTACATAGGTAATAACATTTATTTTTGGGTTTTTGACAAATCCTGTACGAATATTAATGTACTACCATACTGTAAAAGCCCTGTCATAACTTCCACAAAGTAGTTGACTTTCAAAATATTTAAAATCGGCCAATTAGCTACTAACATAATATGTATTAATTTTAATTATAAATTTATAGTTGCTCTGTGGGCTAAATATACTGCCCTATTAATATGGAAAAAATAACTTTATGGAAGAAAGGTATAATCGCGACCCCCAATTAAATATTAAAGAATTAATGCTATCTACCTCATTTTTTGAGGGTTTACCACAAGAAGCATTAGAAAAAGCAGTCATTCATGTGGTCAGTCGTCAACATCCACCAAATCAGGTAATCTTACTGGAGAATGATTGGGGGACATCTGTATACTTCATTCTGGATGGGTGGGTAAAAATTCGCACCTATAATTTGGATGGTAAAGAAGTAACCCTGAATATTTTAGGTAAAGGCGAATTATTTGGAGAAATGGCCGCTTTAGATGAAGTACCTCGCTCCACTGACGTAATTACCTTGGCCCCCACATTAATTGGTAATATGCCAGCTCAGGACTTTGCTCATCTAATTCATACTGAACCCACAGCAGGAATTAGATTAGCCCAATTAATGGCCAGACGTCTACGACAAGTGAATCGACGACTTAGACTACGAGAAGCAGATGCTCAGGCTAGGGTAGCAGATATTTTACTATTTCTAGCAGAGGGACAAGGTATAGATTCTCAACAAGGAAAAGAAATTCCTAATTTGCCTCATAGAGAGCTAAGTAGTCTAAGTGGGTTGGCCAGAGAGACAGTGACTAGAGTCTTAAGTAAGTTAGAAAAAAAGTCATTAATCAAGCGCGATCGCGATACATTATGTATTCCTGATATACACGCATTGGAACGTACACTTGTTTAGTCGGCGTTGCTAAATAAATGTATGATTTCACAGAAGTCAGGAGACAGAAGTCAGGAGTCAGGAGACAGGAGACAGGAGACAGGAGACAGAAAAGAATTTTTCGGTGACTTTAGAGTCAGAATATAGATATAATTTCCACTATTAGACATCTCCAAAAATTAAAAATAAAATCAATTCTTATCCATAAATTATCAATTATTTCCCCCTGTTCCCTGTTCTCTGTTCCCTCTTTTGGTGGAGATGTCTATTGTTTTAGGTGAAAATTTACCACTAATTGAATTTCATATATAGCAATGAGCGCTGGTATATTTACAAATTGCAGGAAAGACCAAATAGCTAAAAGTCTTATATTATCCGTTTTTTATTCCCCTCCTGGGAGGGGTTAGGGGTGGGTTGCCTGTTGCCAGATGAACTGTTGCCTGTTGCCTGCGCACAGCGCTATATCAAATCAGCAACGCCGTTTAATTCAGAAGTAGATCAAAAGTAAATTAAATTTTAATAACCAAAATTTATAAGGCCAAAGCAATTCTGTGAAAACAACTTCAGATCGAATATCGTTATCCACCAACAAAGAAGATAAACCAATAGTTCTAGTAGAAACAGCTTTTCTGGCCAGTACAGCTAGTTTAATTTGGTTTATCAATTATTATTTTCCCTTGGGACCCTTATTAAGAGTTTTCTTCCCAGTACCAATTGCTTTACTATATTTACGATGGGGGAACCGTGCCGCTTGGATGGGCGCAGCAGTATCAGGATTACTTTTATCTGTGCTTATGGGGCCAACTCGTAGTATTTTATTTGTTATTCCTTTCGGTTTCATGGGAGTAATGTTAGGGGCGGTATGGAAACGAGGAGGAAATTGGTTAACTTCTATTGGTTTAGGTTCTATACTCGGCTCTATTGGTTTCTTTTTTCGATTTTGGTTACTTTCACTTTTGTTGGGACAAGACCTTTGGATATATTTAACTACACAAGTTACAGAATTCCTAGAATGGGTATTTATCAAATTGGGATTATTAGCTCAACCTAGTTTGCCATTAATTCAAGCACTTGCTTTAGTTATGGTACTTGTGAATAATATTGTGTATTTATTTGTTGTACATTTGGTAGCTTTATTGTTACTAGACAGGATCGGCAACCCTATTCCTAGACCTCCTAAATGGGTAAGTGTGTTGCTTGATTATGAGTAATTTCAGTTATCAGTTATCAGTTATCAGTTATCAGTAGCTCCAAAAATAAAAAAGTGGAATGGGCATCTTGCCCGTTCCTGATATTTTTGGGCAGGCAGGATACCCACCCCACTTATTGGTATAATAGACATCTCCAAAAATCAAAAATAAAATAAATTTTATCCATAAATTATCAATTATTCCCCTCCTGGGAGGGGTTAGGGGTGGGTTCCCTGTTCCCTATTCCCTATTCCCTATTTTCTGAAGATATCTAAATAGTCTATTACCTAAATTTACTAATAATTAATGATTCGTGTTTATACTCAGGTGCAACAGGGTAAAAATTGGCTGCAAAGGTATCGGAGATGCCAACCAATTTTTGGCTGTATATTAGGATTTACAGATACAGGTCTAATTCCGGTAATTTCTGCAGCAGGGGCGACTCCAAAAGACCGCCAATATACTTGTTTGGCAGATGTAGAATTTTTATATAATGGTTTTCAACCACAACCAAAATATCCATTACCACCCCTTGATGCAGGTGCATCTCCAGTTTTAATCACAAAAGCAATTGTTGATGCTCTGAATATTCCTTTCTACTTATTTAATGCTGGTTTAACTCATCAACCTACTGTACCAACAATTGATTTGGGAGGTACTCCAGCTCGTTGTTTAACTTCTGGTCATGCTTTAGACATGGCAACTGTGAAACATTTACTAAAAGTTGGAAGGAGTTGGGGATGTAAGTTAGCTGCCGAAGCAAAAGATAGCTATTTAATTTTAGGAGAATGTGTGGTTGGAGGTACAACTACTGCTTTAGCAATTTTGTTGGGTTTAGGTATTGCTGCTGTGGGCAAAGTTAATAGCAGTCATCCTCAATGTAATCATACTCAAAAGTTGGCTGTGGTGCGTCAGGGTTTACAAGCTTCTGGTTTTAATTCTGTACCCCTGTTTTCACAACCTCTAAAATTGGTCGCTGCGGTGGGAGATCCGATGCAAATAGTAGTAGCAGGAATGGCAATGAAAGCAAGTCTCAAAGTAGGGGTGATGTTAGCTGGTGGTACGCAAATGTTAGCTGTTTATGCTTTGATGCAAGCGTTAGCAGCAAAATATTCTATATCTTGGTTGCCTGAGAATATTGTAGTGGGAACAACTCGATGGGTTGCTGAAGATCCGACAGGGGATACTGTGGGGTTAGCAAGAGAAATTGGTTTTGTGCCTTTGATGGCAACACAACTTAGTTTTGCTGAGTCTTGTTATGCTCAACTACGAGCTTATGAACAGGGATATGTTAAAGAAGGTGTGGGTTGTGGAGGATGTGCGATCGCGGCTCATTTATATAAAGATTGGAGTCAAGTGCAGTTGCTTCAAGCTGTTGAAAGTTTATTTTTGTAGTGGAAGGAAGAAGGAAGAAGGAAGAAGGAAGAAGGAAGAGGGAGAAATCTGGCATTGTCTGAGTTTTTGGCCCCACCCTCCCCACACTTGGAAATAGCAGCCCAGATAAATATTATTTATAATTATCAACATATCAACAAGGAGTATAGAAAATGGAACCTATAGAAGTTGGCCTAGTAGCGATCGCCTATTCTTTTTTAACTAAATATGTGGAAAAGACAGGGGAAGGTTTAGGGGAAAAGACTTTGGAGCAAGCAGGTAAGTTGTGGCAACTCATACAACGAAAGCCTACGGGAACTTTGCCTGCTTTGAAATCTGCTGAAACAGAAGCTTTTCCTGTAGATTTCGACCGGGCCATAAAAGAGTTGGAAGCTGCTGCTAATGAAGACCCGGAAGTTAAGCAAGCTGTTATTGATGTGGTTGAAGTGGCAAAACAGGAAAGTCCAGAGGATGTGAAAAATATTGAGGCTGAGATTGAAAAAATTAAGTCTCAAGGAGTAACTGCTGAGAAAATTAATGCTTTATTTCAGGCAAAGACTATTAGTGGGAAATTTGTAGGTCATACTGAGGTAATTAAAGATTCTACTATTAATGGTAGTGTTACCTTTTGACTGGGGTCGTCGGGAGGGGCACCGACAAAGAAAAGTACCCAACTGCCAGAAGGCATTCCTGAAAATTTTAGTCGCCGGAGTGGTGCTAAGAATTTTGTTGGTAGGGATGAGGTAATGGATATCCTACACCAACAGTTACAAACAACTGAACGAGTAGCAATTACTTCTATTACTGGTATGGGTGGTATCGGTAAAACTGAACTTGCTCTCCAATATGCTCGTCATCACCTCCAGCAAAAGACTTATTCTGGCGGGGTTTGTTGGTTGGAGGGGCGTGGTGTGGATGTGGGAATTCAGATTGTTAATTTTGCTAAGTCACAACTTAACTTAGATCCTCCAGAAGATTGTGACTTGCAGACTCAGGTGCGTTATTGTTGGCGTAATTGGTTGCAGGGTGATGTGCTGGTAATTTTTGATGATGTGGTTGATTATCAGGAGATTTCGGATTTTCTACCTCCTGGGGAAGCTCGGTTTAAGGTGTTGATAACTACCCGTCAAAAATACTTGGGGCAATTTTTCCACAGGTTAGAGTTAGAAGTGCTGGATGAGGATGCAGCTTTGGAATTGTTGGTTTCTTTTGTTGGCAAGACGCGGATACAAGGAGAGCGAGAAGAGGCAAAAGCGTTGTGTGCCGATCTGGGATTTTTGCCTTTGGGGTTGGAGCTGGTGGCACGTTATTTGGAGCGGAAACCGGATTTGTCTTTGGCAAAAGCAAGGCAACGTTTGCAGTCAAAACGGTTAGAGCATAAATCTCTGGAGCGATTTTCTCAAGATATGACTGCAGAGCGGGGAGTTTCTGCTGCTTTTGAATTGAGCTGGCAAGAGTTGGATGAGGATGAGCGGGAGTTGGGGCGGCTGTTGAGTCTGTTTGCTCCAGCGGTGATTCCTTGGTCGTTGGTTGAGGGGTGTTTAGCGGAGGTGGATGAGGAAGATTTGGAGGACTGGCAAAGTAGTTTGGTTGGTGCGAGTCTGCTGCAACGGTTGGAAGGAGGTAGCTATCAACTGCATCCATTGATTCGAGAATTTTTCAGAGGGAAGTTGTCTGAGTCAAACTCGGTTGAGGAGATGAAACGAAGTTTTTCTCAGGCGGTGGTAGCAGTGGCAGATGAAATTCCCCAGACACTAACTCGTGAGCAGGTTTTAGGGTTTGAACCCGCGATTCCTCATCTTGAGGAAGTTGCTGTCAACCTGACTGATTGGTTAACCGATGACAATTTAATCTTGCCTTTTATTGGTTTGGGCAGATTCTATGATAGTCAAGGATTGTATGAGCAAGCTATACCCTGGTGCGAGCAGTGTTTAAAGAAAGCCCAAAGTCGTCTGGAACCGAGGCACTCAGATGTTGCTAGGAGCCTCAACAATTTGGCTTTTCTCTATTACTCCCAAGGCAAATTCACGAAAGCAGAACTTTTGTATATAGAAGCTTTAGAAATTTATAAACAACAGTTAAAAGTAACACACCCCTCTATTACTATTCTTAACAATTTGGCTAATCTCTATGATTCCCAGGGACGATATATGGAAGCTGAAGCTTTATATCTGGAAGTATTAGACACATATCAACAGATACTAGAAACAGAAAATCCAAACATTGCTACAACCCTTAACAATTTGGCTTTCCTTTATTACTCCCAAGGCAGATACAAGGAAGCAGAAACTCTATATTTAAAAGCTTTAAAGATTTATCAAAAAAAACTAGGAAAAGCACATCCATCCGTTACTAGAAGTCTGAATAATTTAGCAAATCTCTATCAATCTCAAGAGCGATACACAGAAGCGGAAAATTTGTATATAGAAGTTTTAGAAATGACAAGGCAACTACTCGGGATCGACCACCCATCTGTTGCTAGAAGTCTCAACAATCTGGCTTTTCTCTACTACTCTTTAGAACGCTACATAGAAGCAGAACCTCTTTATATGGAAGCTTTGAAGATATACAAACAAAAGCTAGGATATGCACATCCAGATATTACGATCAGCCTCAATAACCTAGCTTGTCTTTACGACTCCCAAGGGCGATACACGGAAGCAGAATCACTGTACCTAGAAGCCGTAACTATGTTTGTTTCGCAGCTAGGAGAAAACCATCCCCATACTGAGAAAGCTCGGCAAAACTATCAATCTTTTTTACAGAAAGTTGCCAACGAAAATCGTCAAGGGGAGTTATCTAATGAAATGAGTTTGCAGATTATCTCGCAGATGGAGAACTAAGTTTTAGTGATCAGTTATCAAGGAGATATCAACGAAAATTAATTGTTTTCCCTGCTTCCCTACCAGTGACAGGATGAGCTTTTTTTGTAGAATAGTCAAAACTGGAGCGATCGCCTACTTTAAAACTCCTGAAAAGAGCGATTGTCTTCTCTAATTACAAACTTTCCCATTCATCTTGAGAAATACCCGCTTGCATTAAAATGCGTCTGAGTAAATTCCTGCTGATGTCTCCTTGATGAGGGTTGGGAATGCGAACTCGCAAACTATCGCGCACCTTAACGAAGTCAGAAGTCAGAAGTCAGAAGTCAGAAGTCAGAAGTTAACCCACCCCTCGCCCCTCCCAGGAAGGGAAGTAGGGTATTTGAGTTTCGCTCCAAAAATATTTCGCCTTAAAAGGCGTGGTTTTAGACCCAATAATTTTGATAAATTGATGTTTTCCTCCAGAATAAGGACCGGAAAAACCTGTCGCTCTCAATGCAACAATTAACTCGCGACGAGATATAGGACCAAAAACTGGCATTAGGCGACAGACTCCACTTTCAAACTAACCCCATCAAACTCTGGGAGTTCGTGACCCATTGCAACACCAATAAGTACCCACTCCTCCAAAACTTCCAATAATTCCTGGCGACATTCTTCGAGGGTGCTACCTGTTGCCCATACGCCAGCAGCACCAGAAATCGACCCATAAAAACCTTCATCCTCCTCCAGGATCTCGTAGTTAGCTGCCTGCATTGCTTTTTGTAAATATTCTTGAATCATGGTTTATTCCTATCCTATTGAAATAATAGGTAAAGATGTTAGTATCTAGCAAGTATTTAGTCACCCCACGCACCGGATAAGGTTTACCATTGAATTTCTCCACGAGCTAAATGCTCCTCATAACTCTTCCAAATTAGATAAATAATCAGAAAAATCAGATTCTGCTAATTTTTTACCCTCGGCAAATAGCTCCCACAACTGCCAGCGCTCGCGGTCGTGTTTCATCAACAAGAAACTGACAAAATCATTGACCTCAGGCACAAGTTCTTCAGGGAGTTGATTAATTTTAGCAATAGTTTCTTCGCGAACGTTCATGTCTACCTCTTGTTTTTGCTTGTAGAATTTAAAACTGCCATCTCAATGCCCAAAAAAATCATTTATAACCTACCACTTCCCATACTCTTGCTAATACTGGTTAATTGCTGCCTTCAAAGCTTCGTTAGCAGCGGGTGGATTCAAAATAGCCGATTCTATTATCTCCCAGTCGCGATCGCTTGCTACAATAACTTCTGGTTCTGCTGTTTCCTCACTCGCAGCATCTAAAGCAATTAGTAGCAAATATTCGTTAACAGTCAAACATCTCAAAGCAGCCGCCTGCTCTAAAAGTTGTTTTTGTTCTGGTTCTAGAGTTAAAGTTATATTCGTTTTCTTAGTATTTGTTGTTGCTGACATAAGACTTCACCTATTTTTGAACATAACAATTTCTATATTATACCTTTTCTTCCCCAGATTGTCAACAGTTTTGATAAATAAGTGATCGCTTTATTTATTTATCAGAAAATAGGTGCGAACGCCATACATAAAGCAAGGAGCAACCCCAATATGTTAAAATTAAATCTAACCTAGACCACCAGGAGACAAAAAATGGTAGCAGTTCCAATTTCTTTCTTCCCTCTTGACTCCTGACTCCTCCGTCGTTTCTTTATGAGTATTCAACCGGACATGATATTATTCATCTTCCTTTTCCGCAAATACTTCTGCCAACAATGGCGATACATTACTATTCAACTTACCTGCTCGAATAAACTCAGCGTAAGTTTCCGCCTCAATATCTACCAACTCTTTCCGTAATAACTCCATATCCAGCGCTACTAACTGAGAATGTTCTGCTTGCATCTTATCAATTTTCTCCTGCAACTGTTTCAATTCATTTTGCAAAAATTCTGCCTGATAGCGATAATATTCTGGGTCAATTTCTTGCAACCTAACCAAGTCAGACACATAATTAAGCACTCGCTTTAAAGCTACACGGCGAGCAGTCGTTTCCATATATTCCTGACGCAACGGTTGGTCCCCTATTAAACCCAATACTTGCAACATTGACTGAGTTGTTAAACCTTGTACCAACAATGTAAACAATACTACCCCAAATACAACTGCCGTAATTTCATCTCGTCCAGGCAAAACTACAGGTACACTCAACACTAGAGCAATAGAAACAGAACCCCGTAAACCTCCCCACCAAAGTAACGTTTGTTCTTTTAAACCAATATTTGACTTTGCTACCAAATTACTCAAAGCACTCAAACTATAAACCGAAATTGCTCGCGTGGCAAGAACTGCTCCAATAGCTACTGCTATCAATACTATATTATCTGCCAGAGTCGAATATTGAATTTGATCGCCTATTAACAAAAACACTATGGAATTGACAAAAAATGCCACAAATTCCCAAAACTCACTAACTATTAATCGAGTCCGGGGGTTCATCCCAATGCGAGAACCGAAGTTACCTAAAATTAAACCAACGGTGACAACCCCAATAACTCCCGAACCTCCTAATTTTTCTACTATTATATAAGTGCCATAAGCAGAAACTAAAGTTAGTGACTGTTCCACCAAAGGTAAATCAAAACGTTGGGTGAGGTAAGAAATACCAAAACCAATTAAGCAACCGATACCGATACCGATGCCAACAAAACTAAGAAAAGTGAATAGAGAGTTTGAAATAGAAAATTTATCGACTGTTCCTAATGGAATTCCTACTAGCAAAGTAAAGGCAACAACTGCCACACCATCATTAAATAAACTTTCTCCTTCCATTAAAGTGCGTAGGCGTTTACTTGCTCCTAATTCTTTTAATAAAGCTACTACAGAAATAGGGTCTGTTGCTGATAAACTAGCTCCGACGAGAAAGGCGATCGCTAAGGGAATTCCAGTGAAAAAATTTAAACCATAAGCAATACCAACTACCGAAATAATTACACCAATAATTGCAAAAAATCCTACTGGAACTAAATCTCGTTTTAAGTCTCGCCAATTCAAATTCCAAGCAGCTTCAAATAATAAGGGAGGTAAGAAAATTTCGAGGATTAATTCAGGAGATAAATTGACTAATCTCACATCAATGAATGCCAGAACTAATCCGGCAATTACTAATAATAAAGTAAAGGGAATTCTACGGAACCAACTAAAAACTCGTGAGAGAGTTGCCACACTCAGAGAAACAGAAAGAACTAACAGAAATTGTTCTATATTTTGCTCAATCACTGTTTCAGTTACGGCAGTTTCTAAAGCCATATATTACCCCTAAATTTTGCATAAAATTACAGCGCTTTTCATTTAAGTAAACTACAAAATTCTTTTTACTTAGGAAGTAGGCAGTAGGCAGTAGGAAGTAGAAAAATGCTTGAGTCGCTGTAGTCTATCTATGTGAAAACCGCTATAAAAGATATCTCCAGAAAATAAACTTGCCCTTTATTTGCTATAAACTAGAGTTTAATAACTCAAAAAATCATTTTCCGTGTTTTTTTCCTAAAAAAATCTTCCCTGTTCCCTATTTCCTATGCCCTACTTTTACAAAAAGTCTATATCTTTTTCAGCAGATTTCTAATAGACATCTCCAATAATAAAAAATAAAATCAACTATCGCACAGAAATTATCAATTCTTCCCCTCCTGGGAGGGGGAGGGGCGAGGGGTGGGTTCCCTACTCCTGTACGGGCGAATCGCGATTCGCCCCTACTCCCTACTCCCTCTTTTCTGGAGATGTCTAATCAATAAAATACCGACTGTTGTCTGAGTGTAAGAAACAGTCGGCTTTTTAGCAAAGAGTTGAGGTTGAATCTAATTTTCTTTGTTTAAGAACTTTTGCCCTTGTTGAATGGCTAAAGCTCCAATATTGAATACTGCCCAACCACCAGCAGCAATTATAGGAAACAGAACGATTAACAAACGAAAGTCAAATTCCATTTACTCCCCTCCTGAAGATTTTTAAAGATTTATCATTGTCTTATCATCTTAATCTAAAATTAAGTTCTTTGAGGAAAATTTTTAATGGTTTGCGCAACATTTACCGAAAAATTGGGTTTAAAGCCTCGCCCTTGTAGGGCGACTTTTTATTTGAGTATGCAAGTGAATTGGATATATGCTAAACTGTTATTAGTTGCCGGGGGGCACGCCTCCTCCGGAGGAGCTACGCTAACGGAAACTCGTGCGCGGACGTGGAGGGAAGCATCAGACTACCGCCAAGGAAGCAGCACCCTGTGTTAGCGGCAGCTATGCGAAGCAAAGCGTCAACCCGCCGAAGAGCTACGGCTCAGTAGGAATCC
>NZ_JAAHHG010000112.1 GCF_010692555.1 Okeania sp. SIO3B5
TTTATATTGCACTCCTTGTGATTTATCTGAAGCTCTCAAGAATATTTGGACTCAACAACCTGTAGTAATTATTGGAGGAGCATTAGATTTAGAGGCCCAAGCTTCTAATTATAGAAGTCCCCTAACCCCATTATCTTTCTATAATTAGAGGCCCAAGCTTCTAATTATAGAAAGATAATGGGGTTAGGGGACTTGACAAGCGTTAAATTTTCTCCTGATCGCCGCCATGAGATGATTCAACTATATCTGCCCAATGGTTTGCCCATGCCAAATACACCTAAATTTCAGGCAGCATTAATTCAAGAAATTAGGACTTTATTGTATATCAGTTCTAGTGCTGTTGATGGATTAATCGCGATCGTCATCGGAGATGTACCACTTAAAGCTCAAGTGGGTGCTATCTTGGCCTCTGAATTTGGTTCCCGAGTTCAAGTAGAAACAACTTCTCCTGGATTACAAGGCATTTTGATTACTGGTTGGGAGTTTTGGCAAAAGCATCAAAGAGAATTAAAAGCACCTAAATTATTGATAATTGCTACTTTACCTCTTCCATCTGTGGAAAACCCCTTAGTATCTGGACGAGTAAATTTTTATAAGCAACGGGGTTTAGATTGGTTTAGATTATACCTTTTACCAAAAGCACTACAGGAGTTACAACGTGCTATTGCCTCTATTAGAGAATCTCAAGGTGTTGTTGCTTTACTGGATAGTCGTGTAATTCGTCGTACTTATGGCAAGCAAGTTTTAGCAGCTCTTAGTCCTTTTGCCAAGATTGATTACTTAGATACTACATGGTTAACTTGACGAAGTCAGAAGTCAGAAGTTAGAACCCACATTACGCACTTCAATTTGTAACATAAAAAAATAGTATAAAATCCTTAGCTTGACACAGTAATGAATTAAGTTTAATTTAGCCTGTTCGTTGATATATCTAGGTTTGAGCCATTTTTAGCCAGTTAAAGTATTTCCCTTACCAAAATATTGTGGTTTAAAGCCTCCCCTTTTAAGGGGATAATAAATAAAAATTTTCCTGTTCGTCAATCCTCTCCTTGAAAAGAAGAGGTAATTCTAAATTCTAAATTCTAAATTCTAAATTATTGAACCCTATTGGGTTTGAAGCTATTTTTACTGTCAAAAATCTTAAAGTTCAGTTAAGAAATAATTCTTAAAGTTAACTTTTTTTCTCCTTTCTTAAATAGACTTAACAGAAAAAATTTATTCTTGTCGAGGCTCACTGTTATGATCTAAATTAAAATTACTTAAATAACTATTGAAAAAATTATGGGTGAAGCAAAGCGTCGTAAAGAATCATTAGGAGAACAATACGGTCAAGAAGCAAGGTTTATTTCTTGGCTGCCAATTACTAAAAGTCAAAGCCAGAAATTTATGCAATTAACTTCAGCTGGTGCATGGATTGGTATTGGGTTGCTCATTGTTGCCTGGTTAACAGTTAGATTCATTGGCCCAGCTTTTGGATGGTGGCAAATTGAATAATTATTTCTCTATCTCTATAAAGTTAAAATAACAACTGGTGCTGCTACGCGGAAGTCAAAAGTCGAAAGTCAAAAATCAATCATTTTTGATTGGTAAAGCTTTTAGGATTTTGTAACTGGTTAGTTATTTCTGCCATCCTGCACTAGAGAAATTTAATAACTCATAGTTAATTTTTAATTAGCAAGCATTAATAAGAGTATTTTCAGATTCAAAGATTTCACAGAATGTTTATTAATAACATTAATTAGGGTTTGCTGGTTAAATCTCAAACTCTTTACAGATAAATATTTTAGGCTTTTTAGATACTAATAAAATGCTAGCTTTTAGGTGGTAATGGTTCAAAAATCTAAGATTTTCAGCAAGATTAGGAGAAGAAAACCAAGGGAAGATTTTTCTGGCTACCTCTTCTATAATTCTCGTTACTCCTGTTTGCGGAGCATTCCGTAGGAAATTCACCGATTCTGTTTGCGGAGCATGACAAACGGAAATTCTGGCTCCTCCCCTGACAAAAAGACTTTTTCAGCAAGCCCTAATTAGTCTTAATTTAGCATCAAGGCTAAGTAAATTAGAGCTTGTATCAAGCTTTTTACATTTTAAAAATACTAATAAAATCTGTTATAAAATTTTTTAAATTATGAATAATTTTGGTGACAATCTAATTTTTGATAAATTGATAAATTGATAAATTTATAGGTGTCAAAAAACATTTCTTTAAGTCAATATTCAAGATAATCTGACAGTCTAAAAGCTCTACTATATATAATTTCAATTGACTCTAGGAAAATGAAATACTCACAATCAATAAAATCAATAAGCGAATACATTTTATTTATTTTTATCTATAAATAATTTCCCATCTAAAATATCTATAAAAAATCAACAACTCACTTCTAGAAAAGGGGTGCATCTCATAGCAAGCAAAAATACTTTTTTCCTATATATTCCCTGTTCCCAGCTCCGGTGTTCCCTGTTCCCTAAAAGCGATAAATTTTTGGCTTTATTCACGCATTGAGATGCACCCTAGAAAAGTTTAGATTTAATTGTATTCTCTCAAAACTCTTGCTGACAGGTACTTTAACTCATTTTGGCACTATTTAACTTATAACCATGATTAATTATTTGTATAATTTTCTGGTTTGGTTCATTTCGCTAATTTTGCTACCTAAATTTAGTGCTTGAGTCTTTCAAAATAAAGACATAGGACATAAGTTATTTTGCTGTTAATACCTTGCTCAGAAATCCTATTAGTAACCTAATCAAGCATTTGGTATTCAAGGCTACTCTAGAGATGTGCTAAAAATATGCTAGAGATATACTTAAGTATCTATGTTCAAAAGTTAAACACCAGATTTTCATAAAATTTAACTAAAGTTTAAAATTATAGGAGTGTGGTGATAGGAGGATAAAAGTGTTTCTGAGACTTGCAGAACAACATCGTCAATTTGTACAAGACCTAGTAATGAACTTGCAAGCTCTGGCAATTGTGCTGGAGAATAGAGGGTATTTAGCGTCTTGTTATACCTGCGGAGGTAAAATGAATAGTGCCTCATTTATGGTCAGCTTGGGAGAAAATCACCTGATTCGCTTCCTAGTATCAGATTATGGTATTACATGGACAGAGATGCGAGACGATCGCGAACTAATGAAATTAGAAGGAGCTGAAGCAATTAGCCAGTTACAAGAGCTAGCTAATTTGCTGAAAAATCAGATTCAGCCTTGTCAAAACTCTGGTCAACTTCCACAGGAAGACTTAAGTTTGAATCAGGTTCTCTAGTCTATTAGAGAATAATGTTGAAAGAGGACTTGCGCTATAATTTTTAATTTAGGCAGTGAGATGAATTTCAACCAGCCCATTAATTGAAGGAATACAGCTCAACTTGTTTGATTTGTTATCTTGTTGAGAGTTCTTGTTCGCGTAGGGTTGCGTCAGCAAATCAAGAATAACCCGTTATAATCTCTGATTTAACGGGCGAGTGCCATTAACGAAGTCAGAAGTTAGAAGTCAGAAGTCAGAAGTTATTTTTGTAACGGGGATTTGAGCAAGGCTCCAAAAATATTACGCTTTAAAAGGCGGGGTTTTAGATCTTTATGATTTTGATAATTTCCTGCGTTAAACCTTTTTGACGCAGACTTTAATCTGCCTTACATTATCTGAGGAGGACCTATACCAAGCAATTGCTTATCGGTAGGTTAACGTTTTGCTGGCCCAGAGCTTTGACTAATATCGGGTGCTGTGATTAATGCTAGTCTGATGCTTTACTGAGTATCGGTTTAATGCCTCAATTAACACAGATCCTCCAGAGAAAGCGTGCCCCCAGCGATCGCCTAAAAATCAAGCTTTTAGATCTTACCTTTAAGATAACACATTGCAGAACAAAGTCACAATAAAAGAGTGAGACTTCAGACCCAATTTTTCGGTGAAGTGGTGCTTACTTTTGTCTAAACATTTCTATATCCAGATAATAGCACAGGACAACTAAAGTTGTCTAGTCTAAACGACTCGCTTGTTTTCATCCCCCGGTTAAAACACCTATGCTTTCAACGTCGCTTTTCGGTAAAGAAGGAAAAAGGAAAAAGATTGCTTTGTCTGATTTTTAAGCTTTTTATCTGTTTTCACCTTTCCTTCGACTGCTATAATATAAGAATTAATGGGAGAAAATGTTATCAAAACAAATTTAGTTTTCCATATAACTCCCTTTTAAATTCCGCACAGTCTAAGTAGATTAGGAAAAAATTTCTGAATGTATATACAATTAGCAACTTACAATACCTGTAATTAAGATAGGAAAAGCTACTTAGCTTATATTTTGGTACAGCTAAAATAAATGTTAATCTAGAAATACATTAAGTGAAAAATATAACATTAGCCAGACAAAAGCTACTACTAAAAAAGACAAGTCTGGCAGTATTTATAGAGGAGAGTTGATTGCAAACTATGAGTCTTCTAGAGTCTCAATGGCAACATTTTTTCGTAGACACCAACAATGTACGTCTACATTATGTTACTCAAGGTGAGGGAGAGTTAGTCATACTTCTTCATGGGTTCCCCGAGTTTTGGTATTCTTGGCGCTATCAAATCCCTGCATTGGCCCGTCATTATAAAGTTGTAGTACCAGACTTACGAGGGTACAACGATTCCGAGAAACCAGATAACGGCTATGACTTAGATACCCTAGCTGCTGATATTCGAGGGCTAATTGAACGTTTGGGTTATGTTAAAGCCCATATTGTAGGCCATGATTGGGGAGGAGCGATCGCCTGGCATCTAGCCCAAAAGTTTCCTCAATGTCTTAACCGTTTGGCAATTTTGAACGCTGCCCATCCACAAAAACTTATTCAAGAAATAACAGGAAATATAGATCAACTACGAAGAAGTTGGTATATACTAGCTTTTCAAGTTCCTGGTATTCCAGAATGGTTGATTCAACAAAATTTAAGAGAATTTATTAAGGGGGTTTTTCAAGGACAAGCTATTCGCAAAAGTGTCTTTACTACCGAAATTACTCAAATTTATCAAGCAGCTCTGGAAAAACCAGGGGCGCTTGTAGCAGCAATTAATCACTATCGTCAATTTCTTTTACCTCAAAACTGGCTAAAAAACTTTTATCCTAAACCATCATTAATAACAGCACCTACTTTAATTTTGTGGGGAAAAGAAGATTCTTTTTTAAGTCAAAAACTTACAGAAGGTTTGGATAAACTAATTGCAGCTCCTTTTTGGTTAAAAGTTATCCCTGAATGTGGCCACTGGATTCAGCAGGAAGTACCTCATACAGTTAATAGAGAGTTACTTGATTTTTTCAGGAAATAATAATCAAATTTCTTGAGTTACATTATATGGAATTTGCCTATTCTTCCACCTTCGCCCATTATTGACAGGACTTACGCCAAGGTACTAAAAATATATAGAGTTCAAAAACTATAACGTTATAGTTTTTAAAGCTATATGTATGGTCTGTGCGTAAGTCCTGATTGATATAGCAGATAAAGTTGAAATAACTCAAAACCGACTAAATGATTGAGATATTTAAGGAAAAACAAGAAGTTTTAGAAGTTTCCTGTTTTACTAATTATCCTAAGTCGGTACTAAAGTTATTGCAAAGTTAAGGTAATTTTCAGATCAACTCTGGGACGTGTTTTTGACTTGTTAAAAGGTTTGCATTGAGTAGATCGATTTTGAGTCCTTTCTGCTAAAAGTTCTACTCCAAAATACTGTTTAAACAACTGTTGAGTCTCGGAAAAACTAGCTTGCGAATTCATTGCATCATTTCCTAATTCAGCACAAGGGAAGTGATAGATGAAACGACCAAAAAGCTCCTCACATTCTTGGGTATATTTTTGAGTGCCGAGGGTATGATGATGCCATACCCGATCTATCTGAACTGTAGGTACAAGATTCTGGTTAGGGTAAAGGTTAAGGAGAAACAAAAACACCATATAACGTAGCAGTGTCTGAGTTTTTTTTGTCCAGACCTTACCTTCTTCTGGGTGCATTAGGGCAAACACATCTAATTTTCTGATTCCTATATATAGTGTTTTTAAAGTCAAAAAAACACTATATGTATAAAGTATATTGTCAACAAGTGCAATAAAGCCTAGTTTATTAAGAATTAATCTGAGTTTATTGACAAAATACGTTTGCCCTGCTTTGTCTATGAGTTTATAGTTAATTGCAGCCAAATCAAGCTGTCTGAGCTTTTGTAAGAAAATCAGATGTTCAGTAGATAAAGCAGGTTTTCTGGTGATCATAACGTCAAAATTCTGTAAATTTCCAGAAGCTTGTTGGCCAACTACGCTTCATTTCCTATGATGCTCGAATAAAATACATCTGATTGCCCCATTTTCAGATCACTTTATTTTGGTAAAAATACTCAAACTGAGCTAAAAGTGAACTAAATATAGATTGTAAGAATGATAAAAAATGGCTCCTACTCTTAGAGCATCACAAAAGGGGTTGAAAAAAGTTGACATTGCCAGACGGAAAAAAGGCTGGAGAACAGATGCACTAGCTTGGTATAGTGCAGCACAAACTACACTAGCTACACTAAAGCGTTTTCGGCGTGGAGAAGCTATTCAACGTGATGCCTTTATTGGTATCTGTAAGGCTGTGGGAATAGATAATTGGGAAGATATTGTTGATGAGAGTGAGGTGGATTGTGTGGACAGCGATTCAGGTGGGGACATTGACTTAGCCACATGGCAAAAAGAAAAACGCTATGGCCAGTTCGTAGGTAGGACTGACGAACTGGACGAAATTCTTAAATCGCTAGAGTCCGAAGAAAAAATTAAAGTTCTCAGTATTGTGGGTATAGGTGGACTTGGAAAAACTGCCCTTTGTCACCAACTTGCTTATCAAGCTTATCAAGCAAAAGTCTTTACAAAAATTGTTTGGGTGCGTGGCAAAATTTATCAGTACCAAACTGATTTTTTAGGTAAATCTCAATCTCAGCGAGAGTCAAAGCTTACTTTTGAAGATGCTCTTACTGCTATTGGTGAAGAATTAAAAATCCGTAATTGTAATTTACAACAGTCAGACCGCTTAAAAACAGAAATTTATAATATTCTCAATAAAAATCGTCATTTAATTGTTATTGATGGTTTAGAAGATACAGAAAGTCCGACTATTCTTGCTAATCAACTTCAGAGTATTTTGGGAAAAAGTTGCCTAATTTTAACCAGTCGAAAGCAACCTGATGCTGATATTTTCAGATATCCAATTAGAAAACTAAATCCAGAAATATCCAAAGAATTTATTGAAGTTGTTGCTGAAGAAAAATATTATATACCTAGTCAAAATCCAATTAAAAATTTAACAGAACAGCAATTACAAGAGATTATTAGGATAACTGATGGAATGCCTTTAGCAATGAAGCTTACAGTAAGTCAGGCAGGTTTTTTGGAGTTTGATCGGATTATTGAACGCTTAGGCTCTGTTTCTGAAGAACAGGAGTTATATGACTATTTATTTGAAGATAGCTGGAACGAATTAGAACGAGAAAATGAATTTAATACTCAAAAGTTACTTGTTTGCTTATCATTTAATCATTTATTAGAACCTACTCCAATTCATATTTTGTATGATTTAGCAGAGTTAAAGAAATCAGATATTGATAAGGCTATTGAGAAGTTAGTTAATCTGTCATTAGTTGATATTGTTCCTGGAAAAGAAGGAAGAAAACTGGCAAGTCTTCACTCATTTACTGCTCGTTACTTTGGAGAAACTTTGAGAAAAAAATATGAAAAATAATTCTCAAAATAATAAATATCAGGACTTATGGAGAATTTGCGAATCAGATTTATATCAACATTGGCTAGGAAAAGCTCAAAACTTCAATCAGCAACTTTTTGAAGGAGACAATAATGAAGTAGAAAATGTGACTGATATTATTGAGGACTTTCGCGAAGTCTTTAATAAGATTAATAATGACATTAATATGAATAGTGATGCTAATTTGAATAAAAGACGCAATTACTGTAAAGCATTACTTAATTACTGCGAAGTAACTCAAGATTGGCGAGATTTAGGGAACTGGATTAAAGCAGAAATTCAAAACTTCGTAGGAAATGATGGAGCTTGGTTATACTTCGGTTTAGGACGTTATTTAGAAGAAACTGGAGAATTAAAAGAATCCTTAGATTATCATCAAAAAGGAATTGAAGCCAGCAAAGAAACAGACAATAAAAATTTTCTGGCTTTGAATCATTTAGGAGCTGGAATCACACTACAACGAAGCGAACAATATCAACAAGCAGAATGGCATTTAAACCAAGCATTAGCATTTTTTGAAGCAGAAAATAATAGTTATCAACAAGCAAATACACTGCTTAATTTAGGCAGTTTATATGACCGAGATAGTCGGCCTCAAAAGTCAATTAATTGTTATCAAAAATCATTTTTGATTTTGAAGAAAATTAACTATCACTTTGATTTAGGGCGAATTCTTTATAGTTTAGGAATTGCTTATTTGAGAATTAATGAAATTAATAAAGCTGAAAAAACTTTCTCAGAAGCAAAAAGTTTTTGTCAAGAAACAGAAAATTTATACTTTCTAGCATTAACAATATATGGCATTGGTTGGTTAGAATATCTCCAGGGAAATTACACTAGGTCTCGTCAAACATTAGAATCAGCAATTGCACATTTAAAACAAGCTAAAAACTCAGAGTTTGAAAAAAAAGAATCAAAATATGCTATTCAATTATCATTTCCTGAAATAGAAGGTAATATTTTTTTAGTTGCAGCAGCAGCCTATAGTAAAGGAGATAATCCTGATTTTGAAGATGCTAATAAATATTTAGACTTAGCAGAAAATTCCTATAATCAACTGGATTATCCTGAAGATAAACTAAACAATGTTTTATCAAATCGGGCACGACTTTATAAATATAAAAAAGAATGGGATAAAGCAACCATAACTTTTTGGCAGTTACTTGATCGAGGAAAAAAACGCTCATCTGCAAATACCGTTTCTGATGCTGCTATTCATCTAATCTGGATTTATTATCAAAGATCAGCTTCTATTATTGAATGGATAAAATTAATCAGAAAATTAGGTTTAATTGGCATACTAGGATTAGTTCAAGGATTATTTAATAGAGCAAAACGCTATTTTGAGGTAAATATAGCGAAATTGGCATATAGCTCAGAGACTGTTTCTAAAAGAAATATTAAATCCAGGCCCAGAGTGGGTTAGGCAGCAATACTTATGGTGAGTCACCAAAATCTTAACTGTCCACCGTAACCCACAAATATTAAGCACTCTAGGTGTCTTCATCTTTGCTTTACAAATACTCTCTCATGGGGTGGCAAGCAAGCTGGAAAATAGGTATAAAAAGAGATTTACAGATTAAATTGAAAATAGTTCAAGTCAAATAGAAAGCTGGCTTGAGAATAAGTCAGAATCATAGTTGCGTAATTTTTAGATTTTCAGTTAACGCAACTATGAAACACTCAAGTAAAGGTAAAATTTACTCTTCCTCTAGAATTTCATCCTCATCTTCATCCTCTTCTATTTCATCAACCCGTGCCACAGAATTAGCAGAAACCAAAGCACCGTGATTTAATTTTTCCCGAACTCTATCTTCAACTTTTTTGGCAAAGTCAGGATTTTCTTCCATATAAGCGATCGCTTTTTCTCTACCTTGAGCAAAATTACTTCCTTCGTAGCTATACCAAGCACCTTTACGCTTAATTACATCCGTCTCTTCAGCTAAGTCAATAATACAACCGAAACTAGAAATTCCTTTACCAAAAATAATATCAAATTCAGCAATACGGAATGGAGGAGCCACCTTATTTTTAGCAACCTTGACCTTAACATGAATACCATATTCCTCCGAAGATTTTTTCAGAGTTTGTGTACGACGAATATCAAGTCTTACCGAAGAATAAAACTTAAGAGCATTACCACCTGTAGTAGTTTCTGGATTACCATAAACAACACCTATTTTTTGTCGCAGTTGGTTGAGGAAGACAACTGTACAACCAGACTTACCAATATTACCTGTAATTTTCCGTAACGCTTGACTCATTAAACGAGCTTGGAGACCCATGTGAGAATCTCCCATGTCGCCCTCAATTTCAGCTCTAGGAACTAATGCTGCTACCGAGTCAACAACCACAATATCAACAGCTACAGATCGAACCAGGTGATCCACTACTTCCAAACCCATCTCCCCAGTATCAGGTTGGGAGACCAGTAAATTTTCGATATCTACCCCTAATGCAGCAGCATAAGTGGGGTCAAGAGCGTGTTCCGCATCTACAAAAGCTGCAATACCTCCTGTTTTCTGAATTTCGGCGATCGCGTGTAAAGCAAGGGTAGTTTTCCCCGAACTTTCTGGACCATATATTTCAATAATTCTACCCTTGGGTAAACCACTTCCCAATGCTAAGTCTAAGGTCAGTGCCCCACTAGGGATTGTTTCTACCTTCATCCGGGTAGAATCTCCCAAACGGACAATTGACCCTTTACCAAAACTTTTTTCTATAGTTTTCAGGACTGAATCTAAAGCTCTTTGTTTTTCTTTGTTATCTGTAGCTGAAGCCATTTATTTTTTTTCCCAACTTAACACTAAGACATTGACATTTTCTGAGGCTAAACCACTAGCTATAGCCTGAGATTTTGAAGACACTTGGAGACAGCTAACTGCTAGACCGACTACTGCTTCATAAAACTGATACAAAACTTCACAAAAAGTGATGAATTGATAGCGTAGCTCCGACCTAGGAGGCTGTTTACTTCCTGCTTCTACTAAGATCATCGGCAGTTACTCATCCACAGGCATTAACCACTGCCGAGGGACACGGCCAAGGTTATACTCTATCTAGGGGTTAAAACTGCCTAGCTCTCATCTTCTTCCCTAACTTATGTAGTTTTGCGTACCGCATAATAAATAGTAGCATTTTTAAATTTCTATTATTAAATAATACATATAAATATTATTCAGATGCTTCTATTCTTAGTTTTTAATTTATAGGAACAAGAACTATTTGTAGCAATAATAAAAACATTTTTTAGAGGATTATTGACTGCCTTGCTCATCCTCAGCAGTTATTTGTGTTATCTTATACTTAAGAATATGTTCAAATTTAGTGTGTAAAATATTACATTAAATACTTAAGACAATGTAAATCAATATTTCAGTTAGATCGACATAACTATTAAGATAATGGCAAAAAATATTCCTTTCGTTGACCTCAAGCTCCAACATCAACCACTAAAAACAGAGCTAGAAAATGCTATCCAGGCAGTATTAGACAGAGGAGACTTTATACTTGGTCAGGCAGTAGAAAAATTTGAGTATTCATTTGCAGAAGCTTGTGGAGTGAAAAATGCTATTGGAGTTGCTTGTGGCACTGATGCTATTACACTAGGACTTCAAGCTTGTGGTATTGGTGCAGGTGATGAAGTAATTCTGCCTGCTAATACATTTATCGCAACATTAATTGGGGTACTTCATGCTGGTGCTATACCCATTCTAGTTGACTGTAACCTTGACGATGCCTTAATTGACTTAGAAGCAGCTCAAAAGGCCGTCACTTCCAAGACCAAGGTAATATTACCAGTACATCTTTATGGTCAAATGGTAGCTCCTAGTGAATTACAAGATTTTGCTCAAGCTAACAATTTAATCATATTTGAAGATGCAGCTCAAGCTCATTTGGCACAAAGAGAGGGATACCGTGCTGGAAGTATAGGAACAGCAGCTGCATTTAGCTTTTATCCAAGTAAAAATTTAGGCTGCTTTGGCAATGGGGGAATAGTTATTACCAACAATTCTGAGGTAGCAAATAAAGTGCGGAGTCTCCGTAATTATGGCGCACCGCGTAAATATGTCCATGAAGAAGTAGGTACTAATAGTAGACTGGATACGATACAAGCCGCAGTACTAAATGTCAAGCTTCCTTATTTAGAGAGTTGGAATAGCGATCGCAACCAAGCAGCTCAAAAATACGACCGCCTCCTCACTCCAATGAAAGAAAAAGGCATTATTCCCGTACAGAATTTGAGCGGGAGTGGGCATATTTATCACTTATATGTGATTCGAGTCACGGACGAATCTCCCTTTAACCGAGATACCCTAAAAGAAAAATTAACAGCCGAAGGTATTTCTGTTGGTATTCATTATCCTATACCCTGTCATCTCCAACCAGCCTATCAAAATTTAGGCTACAAACAAGGAGACTTTCCCAATAGTGAAATTCTCAGTCAACAGATTTTATCCCTACCCATGTGTCCTGTAATTAATGAAGAACAAATTAATCAAGTTGTTGAGACAATTAGTAATATTGTGAATTAATAACTGTTAATTCTATCTATCTTAAAATTCAGGGTTTTCTCAGAAAAATATCAGCTCAAAACAATTAATTTTAGCTATAAAATAGAGTAAAAAGCATAATAAAAAATAAGAGGAGAAGCATCATTTTTTTGGCTATCTCCAAATATTAATTATCCCAAAATTGACATACTCCCGACGTTGCGCATAGCGCGACAACGCGGGATTCTTCAGTCATAAAAAAAATGACCGCTGTTTTAACAGAGGTGATGTCCTCCCCCTGTGTTGACCTTGAGAATAACATGCATACCTCCTAGCTTGTCAAGGGTATAGGAAGGTTTTATTTGTGGAGGTATCCGACTATTGGCCCTGGCTTTCCCATCCCTCCGCTCCCCTAATAGCTACCGCACTTGCTCCGCCTTTTCCTGACGGAATGCTCCGCAAACATGTCGGCGACAGCCGTTAACGCAGTTATGCGAAGCGCAAAACGGGAGAGCGCGGGACTTCCCGCCAGGGAAGTTAAATTTCAAAAATTTTCAGTAATTTGCTACATCCAAGCCCCCTAAATCCCCCATTCAACAAAAAGTGCAGCATCCTCTGGCTTCCCACCCTTTCCAAGGGGGACGGGAAGGGGATTAAGGGGGAATTTTAGAAGCAAATTGACTCTTGTTTCCCCCAAAGTTGCTATGCTTTATTAACATAAAAATTGACAAAATAGACAAATTATGTTCAATACTTTAAAAGTCTTTTTCTAGAGATAAAATGTATTTAAAAGTACATTGATTTTGATAAATTAAGTAGTTTTACTTGGATGATATGACTATTTCTCCCTTCTCTCCTGCTCCCCTTCTCCCCTGCTCTCCGCGTCTCAGCGTCTCCGTGTCTCCGTGTCTGAGGAGTTTCTTATAAGGGATAGCCAAAGTTGGGCAGTAGGGGGGCAAAATTCAGTATCAAAAAACTTTTCAGATATTCTCTAAAACTTCAATCTTTAGAATCAATATCAATCAAACTAAAAAATATGCAAACTCGTCAAAAATTTCCCATTGCTATTGAACAAAACTTACTCACAATAGCGATCGCCGCCTTAATATTTCTGATGTATGTTCCTCTCATCATCTATTGGTATGATGGCTGGCTAAATAAAAGTATAAGTATAGAACATGAATACTTTAGTCATGGAATAATAGGTCTACCTTTTGCTGGCTATATTGTTTGGAATAATCGCCATAAATGGCAACAATTACCAAATATTTCTCATCCCTTGGGAGCAGTATTATTAGGAATGGCAGGAGCTTGGTATGTAAGTGGTATCCCAGGCTTAATCAACTTATCTTTTCCATTAATACTAGCAGGAATTTGTCTATGGTTTAAAGGAATTCCTGGATTAAAATTAATGGTTATGCCACTAATTTTTGTTTTGCTTGCTAGTCCTAACAATATTCCTTATCTAATAGAACCTTATGCCTTGCCTCTACAAAAATTTATTGCTGCAGTAGCTGGCTTTATTTTAAAACAATTAAATATGGATGTTACTGTAGAACAAATATATCTATATGTAGGGGCAAGAATTGTTGAAGTTGCTCCTCATTGTGCAGGTTTAAAAATGTTGTTTACCAGTCTCTATGTTTCACTAATGTTACTTTACTGGACTGGTGCCATAGCTAGTCGTACTAAAACAATTTTTTTACTTTCTAGCGCAACAGTGGTTAGCGTCACTGCAAATATTATCAGAAACACTATACTAACAATTTTTCATGGTACAGCCCAAGATGAAGCTTTTCATTGGTTGCATGAGGGATGGGGTGGAGATATGTATTCTGCTTGTATGTTGGGCTTATTAGTTTTGATGATGAATTGGATAGACAGTTATTTTACAACATCAGTTGAAGCAGCCAATCAGACTGATTAAGAAAATTATTGATAAGGTAGAACTTTTATAAGTCAAAAGTTAAAAGTTAAAAGTCAAAAGTTAAGAAGAAAATTATAGTGGTTAATAGGAGTCAACGATTCAGTAAGTAGGGGTTGCTGATTAAATCTAAAAGCATTGACTGATATTGGTAAGTGCCTTTTTGGGTCTTGAAAAAGTACAAGGTTCTCGTTCTAGGGATCTCAAAAAGTTAGGATTTTAGGTTGACTATCGCAGAAAAATCAAGAGATAATTCTTTCTCCTGCTCCTAACTTCTGACTCCTGACTCCTGACTCCTGACTCCTGACTCCTACCCTCACCCATAAGACTTTTTCAGCAAACCCTAAGTATTTATGCTTAACATTTCACTGAGAATTTGACTCTCAATCAAGGTAAATTGAAGATAACTTATATAGTATAAATACCTAAGCAAGCTACAAATTTTATACTAATTTTAGTGTTATATCATGTCCGGATAATCAGTGATAAAAAAACCTTTTCCCTTCTAATCTTTTCTTTCCTTATGCCTCCTGCCTCCAGCATAGCTGCCTTACTTCCTCCAAAGTGTAAGTATTCAACCGGACATGATATTACAAATGGAAGTGCGGAATGTGAGTTTAAATGTTAAACAATTGCCTGAAATTAATGTAGCATCAAAGTTTTGAGCTGATAAAATCTGGCTTTTAGCTTTTAAATTTTGAATTTTGACTTATAACTGTGGAAGACTATTCCCATCCACTTTTTGCTTCTTCCTTCTTAGCTTCTTACCTTCTTCAATATGGTTTATAGTTTAAAAAATCTGCAAAAGTATAAATTCCCCCAAATAGTATTGTTGGTATTTCTTTTAATCGTTTTAATAGTAGGAACTGTACCTGGTTATGTGTCAGGAAAATGGTCATGGGAAAATACTGCCAAAATTACTAATCTCAAAATCCTAAAACAAGTAAGAAAAAATGGATTAACTATTCCTGATTGGACAACAACATCTCATAGAGAAATAACAATTGCTGATCGTAAGTGGTTGTTTCAAGAAATTAACAATGAAAATAAATCTGTCATTTTGTTAGTATTAACTCAAAATGGACCAAAAGACAAGCCTCAAGTAGAATGGATGGATATCAATGGGTTTCATCGTTGGAAGACTGATTCATACAATCGAGTTAGCTTCACCTCAGAGATGCCTGATGAAGATAGCATTACAGACTCAAGAAAACAAAATATATCAGATGTAGAAGCTAGATTCTTAAGAGGCTGGACAAATAAACAAACTTATGCAGTTATGCAATGGTATGCCTGGCCTGGAGGCGGTAGCCCAGAACCTGGTGATTGGTTTTGGACTGATAGACTAGCTATGGTATCTCGGAATCGCGTACCTTGGGTAGCAGTAAATATTTTATTTCCAATTGAACCTTTGGGAGATATTGACCCCTATCTGCCACAACTCAAATCTATTGGGCAAAAAATTCAAGCATCATTAGCAAAAGAAGCATTCAAATAGGTGGAAGTCAAAATTCAAAATTCAAAAGTCAAAACTTTAAAGTATTGATTAGACATCTGGTGATAATCAAAAATAAAATCAATTATCGTTTATAAATCATCAATTATTTCCCCCTACTCCCTACTCCCTCTTTTCCAGAGATGCCTAGTAATAATGTAGGCAAAAATTCCCTCGCCAAGTCAGTCAAACTCAATCAGATTAAGCTACCTAAAACCCTATGATTAACTGCTGTTATCAAAAGTTAACTCCTTTATTATTGGCCAGTTTCTACTCTACTTCTGTAACTATTTCCTTCGCAACTCTAATTTTTCCCAAAAGAGCTTATGGACAAATCCCATCATCAAATAACTCTCAGCAAAATATTTCACAACTTAAAGCGCCATCCATAGGTTCTCCCCCCTTAAACCCGAATTTTGACTCGGACCCAGAATTACGGTTGAGACGTTACTTACTGGGACCTGGAGACCAAATTTCGATTCAAGTTCAGAGATTTCCAGACCTAAATATAGCTACAAGTATTGGTCCGGAAGGTACCATTCAAATGCCTTTAGTAGGAACAGTGCTGTTGCAAGATTTGACAATATTAGAAGCAATAGAAAAGATTACCTCTGAATTAAATAAATTTATTATTAATCCAGAAGTCTCCATATCCTTAGTTGTTCAACGTCCAGTCCGAGTCACGATCGCCGGAGAAATTACTAGACCAGGGTATTATCCAGTAGGAGGAAATTATCAAATATCAGATGCTTTAAGTGCAGCAGGTGGTACCACTTTTACCGCAGATCTACGAAATGTAGAAGTGCGTCGGACTTTAGCTGATGGCTCTGTAGTGAGTCAAGTAGTTAATATTTTAACCCCATTACAAATGGGTGGCTCTCCTCCCGATCTGCGTTTAGAAGATGGAGATGTAGTGATTGTACCTTATCAGACTTCTATTGTTGCCCAAGATAGCGATCGGGAATTACTAACTAATTATAGCCAAGCAGGTGCATTACCTGCTGGTATTGTGACTGTGAATGGGGAAGTAGAAAGACCTGGTTATTATCAGGCAAATCAAGTATCTTCTGCTTTACTCGCTTCTGGTGGAGCATCTCTAACTGCCGATCTACGAAACATTTTAGTACGTCGGAAATTAAGTGATGGTAGTGTAGTTGAAGAAACAATAGACTTATATACTCCTTTGCAAAATTCTACCGAATTGCCTAATATCCTTCTTAAGGATGGGGATGCTGTAATTGTACCTAGATTACAACCAGGCTCGGATTTTGGTTATGACCGCGATCTAGTTGGGAAATCGACTTTGAGTGCGCCACAGATTACTATTCGCATTTTTAGTAGTCCTAACGATACCCTTGCTACGACTACTCTTCCGAACGGTAGTAGATTAATAGATATTCTTAATGGTATAGCATTAGAGTCAGCAGATTTGGAAGCAATTAATTTGATTCGATTTGATCGAGAAACAAGAAAAATAATTAGACGGGAACTCAATGGTAAAGATGCAATATTTGGCGATGCTTCTCAAAATATTTTACTTCAGAATGAGGATATAGTTGTTATTGATAGAACATGGATTGATAATATTAACAATCTACTTGAACAGTATACGCTGCCGATCAGGAGTGGCCTGGAATTTGTACTGTTTTTTCGGTCTTTGCAGCAAGATACTTCTAATGTGTTCTTTGGTGGAGGTGGAGGTAATAATCGGAACAACAACAGGAATAATAATTAATAATTAATAATTAATAATTAATAATTAATAATTAATTAGGGCTTGCTGATTAAATATAAAAGCATTGACTGATATTGGTAAGTGCCTTTTTTGGTCGAAAAAATTGCAAGCTTTTTGGTCTAAAGAGCTGCATAAAGCTAGTATTTTGGGATGATTATGGCAGAACAATCTTGGGACAATTTTTACGACTACTTCCTCTATAATTTCCATTTCTCCTGTCTCCTATCTCCCCCTCCTGGGAGGGGTTATATCATGTCCGGTAGCATCGGAGCGTGTATAAAATTAAGGTGACACTCTTGAGAAAACCTTCTGCCTCCTGCCTCCTGCCTCCTGCCTTCCTTCCGCCAAAGTCTAACTATTCAACCGGACATGATATTAGGGGTGGGTTGACTCCTGACTCCTACCATTACCAAAAGACTTCCATAAGCAAACCCTAATTAGGCAGAGCTAAATAAATTAGCTAATATCGAATAAAATATTCAACAGAGCCAAGACTTAAAATTTAATTTCTAAATATATATTAAAAAATACTAGATTATGGCTATACCAATTATTAAACGTTATTTAATCGCTTTGGGGCTATATAAGTGGGTAGGAGTAGCAACTTTCACTGTAGCAGTAGGTGTTTCAGGAATAGTTGCTTTGCAGCCAACTCCAGAAGCAAAAAGTACAATTCTAGGTACGTTAAGGAAAGTTAGCCCTATTTTACTATTTTCTGAGACTGGTGCTCAAATCCAACAAAACGCTCAAGCAGTTACTCCAGAAATGTTACTAAATAATGAAGTCCGACAGGCAGTAGCGGAAGAAGTATTGGTAGATCCAAGAAAGCTCAAAAGTGCAAAATTGGCTTTCAAAGCAAATCTATTCTTTTTATCTTATGAAGACACAGATGAAGAAAAAGCTATAGAAGTAGTAAATGCCTTGATGGAACAAATAGTGCAGCAAAGCCGAAAAATTAATACTACATCTCAAAGGGCAATTATTGATGAAGTCAACAAACGTTTACCAGCCGCAATTGAAGAATTGAGAAAAGCTCAACAAGAGCAACAGAAATTTGAGAGGGAAGAGGAAGCTTTACTAATTACATCAAGGGCCGCAAGTTTACCTGCTGCGATCGCAGGTAGTCGCCAACAACAAACTCAGATTAAACTTCAATTAGATGGGGTAGAAGCTCAAATTAAGAGTTTAGAAGAACAGTTAGGGTTGACAGCAGATCAAGCTTATGTAGCACGGGCACTCGCAGCAGACCCAATTATAGCTCAACTACGAGTGCAGTTGTATCAAGTAGAAAATGAGCTAGATAAGTTATTATTAGATTTTACAGAAGAATATCCCGCTGTAGTTGAGTTGCGTAGGCAAAAACAAGTTGCAGAGCAACAATTACAGCAACGTGCTACAGAAGTTTTAGGGGGTAATGGCATAGCAGCACCATTAAGAAAGGTAGAGCAAATTCGAGTAGATGCTTCTTTAGACCCCACAAGACAACAGTTAGCAGAAGCTTTAATAGCTCTGACAACTCAGCAGGAGCAACTACAAAAACAACTACAAACAACAATTCAAGTTGAGCAGGACTTGCTAGCTGAGTATGCCACTATTCCTGATAAGCAATTAGAATTAACTCAGTTGCAAGAAGAAGTTGCCATTAAAAAGTCTCGTTTGGATATGATGCGAGTAAAGTTAGAAGATGCTGAAGCAGCGGAGGCAGAGATAATTAGTAGTCTAGCTATTGCTCAGAAAGCTGGTGTTGCCAAGAAGGGTGAAGCAGGAGGAGAAAAAAGTATGCCTTTGATGTTGGCAGTAGGTGGACTAGCAGGTATAGTTGTTGGTGGAGGCTTAATTTTTGTGTTGGGAATGCTTTCTGGCAAGTTCTATTCTTGGGAAGAAATTCAAACAGCATTAAAGGAAAAAGATGTACCATTGTTGGGTTTATTGCCAGATGTGATGTATTTTGACAACATAGAAGCTATGGATATAGAGGAAATGCCCTTATTAGTTGAGCATAATTCTCCTTATCTTGAATCTTATGAAAAGTTACGGACAAATTTACAACGTCAAGGAACTAAACCTCTGAAAGTTTTGCTGTTGAGTAGTGGAGCAAAAGGAGAGGGTAAAACATTTTGTGCTTATAATTTAGCGATCGCTGCTGCACGAGCAGGTCGGCGGACACTTTTGATTGAGGCAGACTTAAGATCTCCTTCTAAAGTTCAATCTCTTAAAATTGTTCCCGATCCACAGAGAACTATTGAACCCCTTCGTTATTACAGTGACATTAATGATTGTATTCAACAAGTGCCAGAGGTAGAAAATTTGTATGTCATCCCTAGTCCTGGCCCTGTGAAACAAGCAGGAGGTATTATTGAATCAAGTGAGATGAAAAGGTTACTTTCTGATTCGCGACATCGTTTTGATTTTGTCATCTTGGACTCTCCTTGCATCAGTAAAAACAATGATGCTTTTATGTTAGAACCTTACACTGATGGCATGATTATTGTGGCTAGGCCACATTTCACTATATCAGGTGTACTAGCAGAGGTCATAGAACAGTTAACAGGTGATGATGAAGACGAATCTGGTAAATATATTCCTAAGCTTTTGGGGGTTGTAGTTAATGCGGCTGATATTCCTATAGATATTCCATTGGAACAATTTGATGATTTGGATATACCCGAACCACAGCTGGCTGACTCACAGAGAACATCTAGTTTGAACACTGGAGTGGGAACATTGACACAGGTTAGTGATCGATGAATTAAGGCAGAAGGCAGAAGGCATAAGGCAGAAGGCATAAGGCAGAAGGCATAAGGCAGAAGGCAGAAGGGAAGAAAAGGTTAAAAGGGATAAAGTTTTTTTATCATTGATTATCCGGACATGATATAAGTAGGGCTTGCTGATTAAACCTAAACGTCTTTAAAGATAAAGGTAAGTGCCTTTTTGGGTCTGAAATACCTTGGTTTTCAGCTGTTCATGCTCAAAAATTTACCATTTTAGGCGCATCGTTGGGCAAAAAAAAATTACTTTCCTACTCCCCTACTCCCCTACTCCCCTACTCCCCTACTCCCCTACTCCCCTACTCCCCTACTCCCCTACTCCCCTACTCCCCTACTCCCTAAAAAGACTTTTTCCACAAACCCTAAGTAGGGTTTGCTGATTAAATTTTAAAGCATTGACAGATAAAGGTTTTAGCCGTTTTAGGTCTTGAAAAAGTACAAGGTTTTTGCTCCTTAAAGCTCAAAAAGTTAGGATTTTGGGTTGACGCGAGGCAGAATCACTATTGGGATAATTCTTCCTCCTGCCTCCTCGCTCATTCCTGATTCCTCCTGTCTCCTGTCTCCTGTCTCCTGTCTCCTGACTCCTACCCTCACCCATAAGACTTTTTCCACAAACCCTAAGTATTTATGTCTGGTGAGGAAAATAATCCTAAAAGAGGAGCTAGAATAGCTCCAAAGACAAAGCCTCCAGCATGAGCCCAATAAGCTATACCACCTTCTTCCATGCCAATATTGGCTGGTGTATTGAGGCTAGCAAAACTATAAAATGCTTGCTGCAAAAACCAAAAACCTAGGAAAAAGAATGCTGGAATACGAACAGTGGTAATAAAAAATCCCAGGGGTAATAATGTGAGAACCTTAGCTTTGGGAAATCTGAGAATATATGCTCCCATGACACCAGCGATCGCTCCACTTGCACCCAAGGTGGGAATAGCTGAACCGGGTGAGAAAAACCACTGGGATAAAGATGCTAGTACACCACAAGCTAGATAAAAAATTAAAAATTTCACATGACCTAAACAGTCTTCTACATTATTGCCAAAAATCCAGAGGAATAGCATATTTCCACCCAAATGCAACCATCCTCCATGTAGAAACTGGGAACTGAATAGAGTTAGCCATTCAGGAAGTGGGGAAATTGGTAGTGGAACTGAACAAGTATTGCTGAGTTGACAAGGAACTACAGCCCAAGAATAAAAGAACTGCCTAAGTTGAATATCTGACAAACTAATCTCGTACAAAAATAATAGGACATTAGTTACAATTAAGCCGTATACTACAAAAGCTGTTTTGCTAGTAGGATTTTCGTCGTTTAGTGGAACCACAGTTATCTTTCCTGTTTTGCAACTTGTTATATCAAATCCGGAAACAGTTATAGATTGGTTAATTTAGGATTCATCAGGTAGGGGAGCTGTCGGTAGGGTGATGTACAGAAGGAGAGAGAATTATTTTGATTTAGTAGTTATGACGATCGCATATTTTTTTATGTCCAATTCCCCCGGATTTGATATTAACTAATAATAGTCGTATCTATATATTACTGTTTTCTTCTTTCCTACTTCTAATATATTTTAATTTTCTTGAAACTTTTGAGATAAAAGTTAAAAGTATTTACAGTTATTTTGAACTACAATCCATACACCACTCTTTCCGGAACTTCTCAAGTATCAATTGTTGAATAGGCTATAAGTTGTAACGAAACCAGGACAAAGGGCGATAGTTATTTAAGGAGGGTGTTTTTTAATTTGTCAGTTTAAGGATATTATACCAATTTGAAAAAATAATTTTACGAATAGTAAGAGCGATAAAAAAACTTTACAGGAGATGTCTCTTTGACAAAAAATATAATTTATGGCCTAAAAAATGGTCTTAAATACATTCCCATACGACTCCTGACTCCTAATAAATACCCTAGATATTTGTAGCAAACATTTACCAATTTGGTATTAGACATCTCCAATAATAAAAAATAAAATCAATTATCCTCAGGAAATTATCAATTTTTTACCCCTACTACCTACTTCCTACTCCTTACCGAATTATTAATTATTAATTATTAATTATTAAATAATTCTGGTTTAAAGCCTCCCCTTTTAAGGGGAAAAAAAAGAAATAATATCTCCTTATATTCAATCAAGAACGGTTTTAACCAGAGGTAGTTATCAATTATCAATTATCAATTATCAATTATCAATTAATGAATCCCTCTTTTCTAGAGATGTCTATATAGTCTGAAGTTTTCTAGAACCATTTCAATTTTGTTCAACCCCTATTGCTCCCCAAGCAGGAGCTTTTTGTGCAGCCCTCAAAATAAAAGCACCCATCTGTTCTACTTCAACTTGGGACATCCAGTTTTCTGTAACTTGACGACAAAAATAGGTATAGTCACTACCGTCATATATCATAGGGTCTCTGAAGAAAGCAACTAAATTATTAATATTATCTCGTGGTGGTGTTGCTCCTTCTAAGTTTTTGAGAGATAGAGATATTGGAGGGTTGACTAAATTTGCTCCTCCTACATGACAGTTAAGGCAATTTTTGGCAAAAATCTGTTTGCCTGTAGATAAATCTTCAGCAGAAAATTTCTTTGTTTCTCCTTGTTCATTCAGTTTAATTTCTACTGGTTGTTTAGCTTCTAAAAATCTTTCTACATAAGAATCTACAGCAGCTTCAGCTGATTGAGTATCAAAAATTATTACTTGAATAACAATTAATATAGCTAGTAGAAAACGAATCAGTAATGATTTATTCAACATACTATTTTTCTTACTTTAATTAAGTACAAATCTAGAATAATAAATAATCAATTTTAGATTAAGGTTTAATGAAGAAAAAACTAATTTTTTGTTTCTCATCAAAAAACCCATAATCTAAAATCATGAGTCAATATTTCAAAAAAAAAGGAGTTTTAACGGAAGATTTTACCGCCGCCCCACTGCTTGCCTAAAACTTTAGGCTGTACGAGAATATAACCAGCAACCCCGTATAAATCATCCTCTATGAGATTTCTCATTTCTGGATAAATATCGGCACTCTTAATGCTGGGATGAAACTCAAATATCTCAAACTCCCCATCATAGGTAGTAGGATTTATCATGTAGTCTATGAGACCTTCTATGTTATCTCGTGGCGGATAGGCCAAAGCTAAAACTTCTGGACCAAGGCCAATATCAGGATTAGTTTTGGTTATCCCTCCGACATGACACTGGGAGCAAACATTATTAAATACCTGTTTGCCTCTGGCGTATTCCTCAATCTTAAGTACAACTTTTTCACCTTCATCATTCAGAGGTAGAGTCCGGTCGTTATCCGTTAATTCGGCTGCTGTGGCAATGTTAACGAACGTTTGAAACGTCAGAAATACAATGGCAACTACAGCTATGAAAAATTTTTTCAAGTTTCTTCTCCTTAAAACTGGCAAGTTAATCAATTAACAAAGATACATTTATTACTTCAGATTTACTGAATTTTGATGTGACATACTCCCACACTAAGCTGGCGCTATAGTGTGGGCTTCTCGTTTCGCAGCCCCGGTATTCCGTCGGGCTCCACAAGCTTTAAGGACGGAATGCCCTACCGCCCTATTTTTGATATTTATCGCCGCATTCAAGTCGCGATCAATCACAACACCACAATGTGGGCAGGAATGAGTTCGTATGTTTAATTCTTTATCGACTTTTTCTCCACAGTTTGAGCAATCTTGGCTGGTATTTTTGGGGTTCACTCCTATAGTTTTCTGTCCAGCATTTCCGGCTTTGACAGTTAAAATAGACAGGAATTGTCCCCATCCTGCATCGTTAATTGATTTACTCAAACGAGTCTTTGCTAGCCCTTTAATGTTTAAGTTTTCATGGGCGATAACATCCGCTTTTGATAACAATTTATTGGCTGTTTTGAAATGAAAATCTTTACGTTGATCGGCTACTTTTTTATGTTGTTTTGCTACAGCTAGAATAGCTTTTAACCACCTTTTACTTCCTTTTTTCTTTCGAGATAAAAGTTTTTGCAAAGTCTTTAATCGCTGCTCAGATTTTCGATAGTATTGAGGGATGGGAACAGATTCTCCTTCACTTGTTACTAAGAATTTATTCAGCCCCATATCAATTCCCAGAGTGTTTTTTAATGTAGGTTCAACTTTAGTTGTCAAAGTTGGAACTAATTTTTCTTCTAGGGATAAAGTCACATAATAACCATCAGCTTTACGACTAATAGTCACTGTTTTAATTTGAAAAGCTAATGGTAACGGTCGATGTTGAATTAACTTGATATTGCCTATTTTTGGCAAGTTTATCTTGTTTCCTTGAATGCAGTCTTGCTTGATTTGAGGATAAGTAAAACTACGATAACGTCCTTTTCCTTTGAACCTTGGTTTTCCTAATTTATTTCCATTTTTGTCTGTCTTCAACCATCTATCAAAGGCAAGTTTTACCCTTTTTATGCAATCTTGGCATACCTGAGAATGAATTAGTTTGTACTCCCGAAATTTGTCTTTGGTATTGACCAAATCTTTTTTTTGAGAGTAATAATCTGGATTATCCCTGAGTCTGGGAATGGGCATTACTAAGGGGCAGGCGTTAACGGGACAACGGTTTTCTGACCACCATGAGAACCGCTCCTCTAACCGATAGTTGTACTGCCGACGCAACAATTCTAACCACATTTCTATTGTGGCTAACTGTCCTTTATTTGGCCTTAATTTATATTGGTAGGCAGTGCGCATGGTGGAAAATTTCCGGGGTTATTGCAAGATAATCATACAAGTTTTTCAACTAGGGGGAAAGCTTCTGCTGAGATAGCATCCAAATTGAATCGGCATCGAACTGTTAAGTAATAGATCAGCATTTTCCTCGACATTTATGGACAACTGTGGACAAAATGTATAGGTATAACCGTCTTTTTTATGTACAACTTTTAATTTACTTACATGAACACTTTTTGCTTTCTGTCCTAGCACTGTGAAATTAAAGCTATTTGACTTTGAGCGAGGATTAACTCTACCTACTTCCCCTGTTTCAGTATTCAACGCTAAGTCTCCACTATTCCAACCTTTTATCGGTTTTAGTGGGTTGTACCTGATGGGGTATCCATATTTATTGACCGCTGCTTTCTGTCTACCTCCTTGGCCTTTGCATATAGCAGCTAAAGCTTGGGTGGTCTTAAACTCTAACTTATTAACTTCAC
>NZ_JAAHHG010000113.1 GCF_010692555.1 Okeania sp. SIO3B5
CACAGATGCCTCCCCACCCCCCCATCCCCCCATCTCCCCCCCACCCCTACTCCCCTACTCCCCCACTCCTCTACTCCCCCACTCCCCTCCTCCCCCACTCCCCTACTCCTTATTTCTTATGTTTAGCGTAATGTCTCTCCATTAACTGAGCAACTTCAGGATTATAAATTTGCAAATAATTCCAATAATTTTCAAAGACAGACTCCACATAACCCCTTGTCTCAGGATAAGGAATTTTCTCCACAAAAGCATCAGCATCATTAAACCCAAACCGCTTTAACCAACTACTCACAGCATTCGGTCCCGCATTATAACTCGCCACTGCTAACATCGAATTATCCTTGTACTCTTTATGAGTAAAACCCAAGTAATAAGTACCCAAATTTACATTATCATTCACATTCTCTAAATCATAATTCGCAAGATTAATTTTCTTAGCTACCTCCTTTCCCGTTTCTGGCATAACTTGCATTAACCCCGTAGCACCAACTACCGATTTTATTTTCGGCATAAAACGAGATTCTTGACGAATTAAAGCAGTAACCAACACAGTATTTAACTCTCGTTTGTTAGACCATTTCACAATAGTTTCCAAATAAGGAAAAGGATACAAAGTTTGCCAATAGGTAGGCTTTTCCTTCAATGCTTTATACTCAGCTATCTCCTCTGGTTTTTCCCGTTTGCTCAAGCTAGTAAGCATCCAAATACCATCTAAATTATCTCCTATACCAATCCTTAACACACCATCAGTATACTGTTGAGCAACAGTTGGACTCATCCTATCTTCAAATTCTACCTGCCATTGTTTCCAAGCATCCCGATCCTGACCGATCTGATATAATTCTCGCAACGTCTCAGAACCAAAAGGCAATGGATCTCGCCCTTTAGTATGTACAACCTCTGGAGATAGAGGACGAACAGTAGTAAAATCACCCACAGGCCAACCCAACATCACCGCCGATCGCCAAGCATAATAAGAGTGGGGATAACGTAAAATCATAAATTCAAAAGCCTTTTTAGCATCCTCTGTCTGCCCAAGTTGTTGTGCCCACTTACCTACCCAGAAACCTGCTTGTGGTGCTAACTCACTATCAGGATTATTCGCAGTCAACTCTTGTGCCCACTTCCAAGCTACTTGTAAATTGCCAGCCGCAGCAGATTTTTCGGCCAACTCCCACCGTAGTTTAGCAGCAGCATCAGAATTCTTATACTTACTCAACAACTGTTGACGTACCTGTGAAGCTGACTTAGCAGACTCCAGTCGATCGAGTAACTTAGACTTATCGAGCATAGCTTCAGCAGCATGACTAGGAAAATTAGCAATTACTCTGTCAAGATAGGGTATGGCTTCTTTTGGATCAACCAGTCTCGACAGACGAATCAAACCCAAAGCTGTATCTTCTCCCCCATTGGGAAACTGATTAATTAAGGTTTTGTAAGCTTCGCGGGACTCTTTAGTTTTTCTCCCTAACCATAAACCCCTAGCATAACGATATAAATTTTTGGGTGTCTTAGTTGCTTTCTGATATGCCAGGCCACCTTTAAAATAATCCTGCTTTTCCCAATATCCAAAAGCAATCATTTCCCAATCTTCAGGAGTTAACTGGGAGGCATATCTTGTTCTGAGTTGTTCTAATACTGTTCCATATTCCGGCACATGAAAACCATATTTAGCAATGAGCAATAACAACTGAGGTTGATTAGGATTTTGCTTCAGTTTTTCTTGAGCAATTTTCACTGTAGTGGGATGACCTGGAAATTTAGCGATCGCCTCATCCCAATATTCCGGCTTTTGTTTTCCTAGAGCATACAAAGCTTCTACTACCACTGGTTCTTCTGGATAGGTTGCTAATAATTCTGACCAAGCTTCTTGTGCTTTCTCAGTATCCCCAGTTAATTCATAAGCTTGTGCCCGTTTTAAGATGACATAGGGTGCTAGAACTGTATATTCTTGGTCTAAATTTTTCAGTTGAGCGATCGCCGACTCTACTTCTCCCTGTTGCATTAAATCATTGGCCAGAATATAACGTGCTCTACTGCTATTTAGAGATTTTCTTTTCTTTATAGCAGCTTCGAGTTTATTCCTTCGTTGTTCGGGTGGAAGTGAGACAAAATTTGTTACATCTAGCTCTGGGTTGAGTTTCTGATTTTGGATTGCGTTTTGAGAGATACTTTTGTTATTGTTTATAAGTTCTGGTAGAAATACTCCTAGTAACAAAGCACTGATAGAAACGCCGATCAGTATAGAAATTTTTGTTATATTTTGCTTTAACATTTATTTATTGTTAGTTAATTAATTTTAAAAAGGATATGGTATAATTTTTTTTCTTAGCGATAATTCTAAGGAAGGCAGGAGGCAGGAGGCAGGAGGCAGGAGGCAGGAGGTTTTCTCCTATTGTCACCTTAATTTTATACACAAACGATGCTACCGGACATTATATAACTTGTATTTTGGATTACAATTTTGGGAAAAACAGCAATTTATAGCGGTCGAAGGAAAGGTGAGAACATATCCAAAGCTGAAAACTCAGGCAACGCTAGATTTTTCCTTCTGCCTTCTGCCTTCTGCCTTCTGCCTTCTGCCTTCTGCTATATTTCCATCTCATTTCAGAGTTGAGTAATGGACTTTCATCAAAATTTTGACTTAGCCCCTATTAGTAATCATATCGTGAAGTTCTCTCCCGTTAAATCGGAGATTATAACGGGAGCTTCTTAAACAAAGAAGTTTCTTGTTTCACAGGCTGACTAATATCTAAGCCTCCACAAGCAGACAAGATGATACCCACCTCGTTTAACGCTTTATTTAATATGTTAATTGCTGCATTTTCATCTCTATCTAAAACTGTTCCGCATTTCTGACAAGAGTGAGTTCTAACTGATAAAGTTTTAGGTACTTTATGACCACAATTGCTGCAATTTTGTGATGTATTATGAGGATTAACTTTTATTACATGAACACCGCGTTTTACCGCTACTGCATTCAATTTTTCAATAAAATTGCCCCAGGCTACATCATAAATTGATTTTGATAGTTTAGTATTTTTTGCTAAACCTCTAATATTTAAGTTTTCCACTGCAATCATGTCACATTCTTTAACTAATTTATGAGCAGTCTTATAGTGAAAATCTTCTCTTTGTCTAGCAATATGTTGGTGCAATCTAGCTATTCTATTTTGTGCTTTTTCCCAATTATTAGACCCTATTTCTTTTCTAGATACTTTTTTTTGCTTTCTTGCTAAATTAGATTGAGACTTTCTATAGAATTTAGGTACAGAAACAGTCTCACCAGTATTAGTAGTCAAAAATTCTTTTAAACCGACATCAATGCCTGCAGCAGTTTTAATATTTTCTGTAGAAATTAAACTAGGTACTGACTTATCTTCCAGGCTAAAACTCACATAATAACCATCAGCTTTTTTGGTTATAGTTGCAGTTTTAATAACAAACCCATCTGGTATAGGTCTATGAACTATTACTGGAATAGTACCAAACCTACTAATAATTATTTGTTTACCATCAAATTTTATTGCTGCTTTGGGATGATTAACTCTACTGAAACAAAATGACCTTAACTTTCCTGATTTTTTAAATCTAGGTCGCCCTCCACGTCGGCCTTTTTTGTCAGGTATTAACCAACGTTTCCAAGCTTTATCTAGCCTTTGTAAGTTAATTTGCTGAACTTCTGAATATATTTCTTTGTAGTCAGGAAATAACTTTTTTGTCTGTTTCAGTGCTGATTGCTGAAAATAATAATCTGGTCTGCTGGGAATCTCGCCAATAGGACATGAAATTAGTAAGCAACGGTCAACTTGACATCTAGTTCTATTTAACCAATCTAGTCTTTGGCCTAAAGCATAATTGTAATGCCTTCGTAACAGTTCTAGCCAATAATCTATTTTGACTGACTGTTCAGGAGTGGGCTTAATTTTGTAGCAATGAGTAATTATCATAATTTTATCAGGACTCTTTATTGCTATACTTGAACATCAATTGAAACCTGTTTAATTTGCAGCTCGGCAATTCCCCTCCCGTTAAATCGCAGATTATAACGGGAGACCCCGAGACCGTATCAAGTTGGATTATTTTCTTTAGTGAGCTACACGTTTTCTTACTCATTTCCGGACTGAACCTATTGCTAATTTTATGTTTATATTATCAAATTTACTCTTGATCTAAAATCCTGTTATATAATATATTTTGTCAATTTACTTCAATCTCCCCATCTCCCCATCTCCCCATCTCCCCATCTCCCCATCTCCCCATCTCCCACACTCCCCATCTCCCCATCTCCCACACTCCCCATCTCCCACACTCCCCATCTCCCCATCTACCCATCTCCCCATCTCCCACACTCCCCATCTCCCCATCTCCCACACTCCCAATCTCCCAATCTCCCAATCTCCCAATCTCCCAATCTCCCACACAACTCACTCAGGCAAATCTAACGGCTGTGGATAACCAATTCCATAACCTTGACCATAGTCTACACCGATAGTCTTAATTTTCTCTAAGATAGCATGATTGCTCACAAACTCAGCGATCGTTTTGAGACCCATCACATGGCCAATCCTATTCATTCCCTCAACTATTGCATAATCTAAGGGGTCACTGACAATATCCTTGACAAAACTACCATCAATTTTTAAGTAATCTACAGGCAAATTTTTCAGATAAGTAAAAGAAGACACACCACTACCAAAGTCATCTAGAGCAAAGCAACAACCCAAATCTTTGAGTTTTCTAATTAACTTAGCTGCTTGAGACAGATTAGCGATCGCCACTGTCTCAGTAATCTCAAAACATATCATCTGTGGAGAAATATTAAACCTGGCTAATTGTGCTTGTAAAAAATTAACAAATTCCTCGTCATTAACTGTTTCACCAGAAATATTAATTGCATAAATAGTATCTGTTTTATTTGTATCTGACTCCCGAAACAATCTCTCATGATCGAGGTTCTCAAAAGACGGTTGCAAATGACCTTTGAGCTGTGACAAATAACTAAAAAAGTTTTGAATCACCCAGCGGTCAATCATTGGCATCATATTATATCTTTCTGCTGCCGGAAGAAAAGCCATTGGCGGAATCAATTTATCTTTTTCATCTCTCAAGCGTAAAAGTATCTCATAATAACAATTACTCAGATGGGAATTTTGCAATGGTACAATAGGTTGATAATACAAACAGAAAAGATTTTGTTCGCAAGCTTGATGAATTTTTGTGACCCAATGCACAGTATTTTTTTGCTGCTTCAAATCTGAATCATCACTTTCGTAAACATGAAAACGATTTCGACCTCGATTTTTCGCGATATAACAAGCAGCATCAGCAGCACTAAGGAGCCAATTAACATCATTTATCACACCTGCCTGGCTGAGATTTTCCTGACTAAGAGTAATCATACCAATACTAACACCAATATTAAAAGTTTTATCCTCCCATACAAATCTGTAATCCTGAATACTATCAATTAACTTTTGCGCTACTCTTTGAGCATTATTCATGTCGCACTGTAATAATAGCAAAGCAAATTCATCTCCACCGATCCTAGCTAAAATATCTGCTTGACGACATTGAGATTGTAATAAAAGAGTCACCTGACGCAACAATTCATCCCCAGCTTTATGACCACAGGTATCATTAACAATTTTAAATCTATCTAAGTCTATATAAGCAAGAGTATGTACTTGATTGTATTGATTCACTTCCTCCAAAGAATTTTCTAAAAATTTCTCAAATTCTCTGCGGTTTAACAACCCTGTTAAAGAATCGTGTTGAGCTTGCCAAAATATTTGATTCCTCAACTTGCGCTTGTCTGTCACATCTCGAAATACTAACACTGCCCCTAATATTTCATCGTCTTCTGTTTTAATAGGAGCAGCAGAATCTTCTATTGCATACTCTTGACCATCACGAGCTACCAAAATAGTATGATTTCCCAGTTCGACGATTAGCCGTTCTCGGAAAACTATATCTACCGGACTCTCCATCGGTGTACGGTCTTGTTCATCAAAAATTTGGAAAATTTCAGCTAGTGGCAAACCTTTAGCTGCTGACAACTCCCATCCAGTAAGTTTTTCAGCAATAGGATTAATATAATCAACATAACCTTTTTCATCAGTAGTAATCACCCCATCCCCGATAGATTTTAATGTGATTTCGGCTAGTTCTTTTTCTTGAAACAGAGCTAATTCCATCTGTTTGCGTTCTGTAATATCTTCAAAAATACCTGCAGTGCGGTATATTTCTCCAGCTCTATTGCGTACAGGAAAAGCACGACTCCAAATCCAGCGCATTTCACCATCAGGTCGTACAATTCGATACTCATCGTCAGTAAATTCACCACGGCGTTCTTTCTCATCATTCAAAACAAAGCTATCGCGGTCTAATGGATGAATGCTATTTATAACTGTTTCTCGCCATTCCTTTAAATTTGTGATGGAGCGCCCCCAAACATCTTCGTAAGTAGGACTGACGTAGATCGACTCACTTTTGTCAAGGGTACTTATCCAAAAAACCTCTCGAATATTTTTAGCAATTTGACGAAAATTTTCCTCACTAGACCTCAGAGAATTCAGAGTTTTTTGTCGTTCGATCGCTGTACCTAATACATTAGCCACTGCCTGCAAAAAATAAACATCATCCTGAGTAAACCACCACTTCATTTTAGTATGTATAGCTAGTATCCCATAAGGTTTTTGTTTTTCACCACCAGGAATAATGACGCTAACTCCAGAAATAATTCCATGGTCACGCAGCAGTTTTGGCGCTCTGAATCTGGTTTCAAGACGAAGGTCTTGGACAATTACAGGTCTAGATGAATGTAGGGTATAACCTGCTTGAGTATCACGGCCAGAATTTATGATCGCATAACCTACGAGTCCCTCTTGCCAACCAATACCAGCTCGTAATAGTAAAGAATTGCCATCAGGTAACAGTTGGAGAATCTTGCAGTATTCTCCATCTAATATTTGGGAAACCATTTGTACCATCTCATCCATCAGCAGAGAAATATTTTTACCTGATAAGGCTTTTTGAGTAATTTGAGCCACAGCTCGCTGCTGTCTAATTCGATTTTTACAAGCTTGAGTAATTAGTCTTAATTGGGAAGTTTGCTCTGTAACTCGTGTTTCTAATTCAGCGTTGAGAATAGAAAGTTGTTTTTCTACCTGTTTGTTATCCGTGATATCATGACCTTCAGAAATTAATAGGATCACCTGTCCAAGTTCGTTAAAAACTGGTTTGAGAGAAAAGTCGATGGTAATTATTTGTTCATATTGACCAACTACCATAACTTCATAACGTACAAATTCACCTATAATTGCTTTAGCGATCGCTTTTCTCATTTGTTTTTTAGCAAGTTTATGTTTAGTTTCTATGTTTCTTGGATGTTCTTCATCATCCACTGCTAACCACCATTTAACTTGCCAAAAATAACGTCCGACAATATCTTCATGTTTGAGACCTGTAAAGTCTAAAAATGTCTGATTAGTTTCTAAAATAGTACCGTCTGGGTTTAAGAGTCCCATAAATTGAAATGTTTGATGAAAAATAGCCTGGAAGCGTCTTTCGCTTTCTCGAATAGCTGTGATATCTCGCCCCACTGCTTGATATTCTACTAAGTTATTGTCTTCGTCAAATATTGCTCGATTTGTCCACTCCTGGCATCTCCACTCTCCGTTGAACATTTCTATCATTTGTTCGTTGATAGTTACTGGCTGTTCTGGGGTCAAAGTATCTAATAGTTTTTGTAGCTTGACAACCTCGAAAGATGACAAAAACGGATAAAAACTTATCCCAATTAACTCTTCTGGCGTTGTGTTAAAATAGCGACAATAAGCATCGTTGACAAAACTCAAAATTCCCTCTGTATCAAAACGACAAATCAATTCTGTTTGGTCTTGGACTATGGCACGATATTGATTTTCACTTTTTCGTAGTGCTTCTTCTATCTCTTTGCGTTCTTTAATTTCTGATTCTAAAGTTTTGTTAATTACCGTTAATTTAGATGGGCTTGGTAATTCTAATGCTTGGGGAATCAGAGAGTACATTTCCACGGCTGTGTACAGGGAAAGCATTGCTGTAATTGCTTTGATACCTCCTAATAACCAATAAACAGGATGCCACAAAGTCCAAATTTCTAGGAGATGGACTGTACCGCAAGAAGCAATAAAAGCCCCAAACATCCAGAAGATGGATTTAAAGGGTAGATCCTTTCGTTGACGGACAAGGTACACTAACAGGAATGGGATGGAGTAGTAAGCTATTGCTGTTAATGCGTCTGAGCTAGCATGAAGCAAAATTAAGCCTGATTTCCAAAGATAGCATTGTCCATGGGGTATGAATTGTTCTGGGGAAAATATGTTTTGTATTAGTTGCCAAATCATAACTACTTCTTGTAAATTTTGTGAAATTTCTAATCTTGATATTTTGGTATAATTTAAAGTTTTAGGTTAGTTATGCTTAGAGTCTTTTAAAAGGAATTAGGGGATTGCTGAATTAGTGTATGATACAGCAGTTTCCGCGCGTTATGAGGTACATATATTGATGCTTTTAGGGAGTAGGGAGTAGGCAGTAGGCAGTAGAGAAGATGGGAATTAGGGTAGTGAACAAGCAAAAAATATTTACCCCGTCAGTTGTACCGCATTAGTTTTAACTCCCCCGGCGGGAAGTCCCGCGCTCTCCCGGAGGGGAGCGGAGGGATGGGAAAGCCGGGCTTTGTCTGTGTTGTTTGTCCTTATTTTTGATATAATAACTAATGTAGATATAAAGGTCGATTCTGCCATGCTACTGAAATATAAGTACAAGCTCAAACCCCATAAAAGCCAAACGGCAATTATAGCTAATTGGTTGGAATTAGCCCGACGGCAATATAATTACCGTTTAGCTGAAAGGTTAAATTGGTTTGAAGCTACACGCACACTACTTAACGCTTGTCCTCTCAATGTTTCAGTAGTACCAGTAGACCGTATTTATGAAAATATCCCTGAATTTAGAACACAAACAAGGGACGGTAGAAAGAAAGGCAGCAATGGTAATCCCATAACAAAGAAAGGGGATAAGCACCCAAATATAATCAATGGTTACGTTTTGTGGGAGACTGTTCAACTAGCAGATTTAGCACAAACCAAAAAACTATTTCCGTATGGACAAGTCTATACATTCCCAGGTATTGCAAGATGTTGTCCAGCGTGTACAAACTACTATGGATAACTTGTGCCTTACCAGATAAAAACGGTAAAACCAGCGGTAGACCTAAATTCAAAGCTAAACATTACTATAATTCTTTTAGTTATCCCCAGTTATCAAACACTAGTATTGTCAAAAATGCTAACGGTCGTTATTGTATAAATCTGCCGAAGATTGGCTTAGTCCCCTTTGTGTACAATCGCCCAGTACCATTAGGTTTCAAGGTTAAGACAGGCACGGTAATTCGAGAAGCGGATGGATTGTATATCAGCTTCACGATAGAAGATAAAACTGTACCTTTGAGGCGTGCAGAAATTCAACCCACTGAAAACAACTCGTGCATGTATTGATTTAGGATTGTTGCATTATGCTGTCACCAGTGATGGTGAGTTTATAGAAGTTCCTAAGTTTTTCAGAAAATCTCAACATCGGTTGTCTAAACTTCAAGTAAGGTTGGCTAAAAGACCAAAGCATTCAAAAACTTGGAAAATTCTCAAAGGTAAAATAGCTAAACTCCATCAACTAATAGCTAGGCAAAGATTGGACTGGCAGTTCAAACTTGCTGATCATCTGTTTTCGGATGTAAGTGTTATTTTTATCGAAGACTTGCTCCTAGCTAATTTAGTCCGACGTTGCAAGGCCAAATTAGGAGAAAATGGTCAATTTTTACCCAATGGTCAGTCAGCGAAGTCAGGATTGAATAAATCTTTGCAAGATGCAGCTTTTGGTCAATTCATCCAAGTTTTAGAGTATGTAGCCTGGAAACTGGGTAAGCGAGTAGTAAAAGTAGACCCAAAAGGAACATCTCAGCATTGTTGCGAGGGTTGATAGTGTCTCAAAAAGCTTGTCTGAGCGCTGGCATTCATGCCCTAAATGTGGACAAGAACTGGATAGGGACTATAACTCACCCACCCCTCTAGCTCCCCTCCCGGGAGGGGATGGGGGTGGGTTGGATTGTTATCAACACAGGGGGAGGACATCACCTCTGTCAAAACTGCGGTCAGGGCTTCCTTGACTGAAGAATCCCGCGCTCTCCCGTAGGGGAGCGTCGGGAGTATGTCAAATCTGCTGTATTAATCTTAATTAGGGTTTGCTGAAAAAGTCTGATTGTGATGATAGGGAACACTTAACTGGGAATAGGGAACAGTTTAGACTATCTGCTACGGCCAAATTTTTTGATACTCAGGGGAAAAGTATTAGCATTTTGAGGCTACAACAGCCAAAAACCTTGCACTTTTTTCGACCAAAAAAGGCTGAAAGCAATATCAGTCAATGCGCGTGATATTTAATCAGCAAGCCCTAATTACTTAGGAGTTAAAACTCAGGTAGGGGAGCTGTCAGTAGGGCGACGTACAAGAGTCACGAGGGAAGGAAGAAGAAGAAACAGGAATCGCACTCTTATCCGGGCATGATATCATACCTCAAATCACCAACGCTGGAATTAGTACTCAGGAAATAGTGCAGGATGGCAGAGATAACTAATCAGTTACAAAATCCCAAAAGCCTTACCAATCGATGCTTTTGACTTTTGACTTTTGACTTTTGACTTTTGATCTTTGACTTCCGTGTAGCGGCACTAGCTAATACTTGAAAAGCAATTCCCAGTTCCAGCGATCTTTATTTCTGGTCATCATAAATTTTCGGTAAGTGGGAAAAGTGCCTGTTTTAACTGCTGAATGGAAACGACGCGACTGATTTTAACCCTTAGTCACGTTGAAATTTCTAGAGATTTTCGCTATCTATAAAGATTTATTATACAGCGAAAATTGATTATGTATCTAAACCCAAAAGAACAAAATTAGAAACTTGTCTAGTCAGAAATTTAAAGCCTTGAGATAATTGTACAGATTGACCAAGAATATGTATAATGTAGGATTTTACCAATTAATCAGGAAATCAAGATGGAAATTATAGCAATCAATAAACCTCTATTAGAATGGACAGGAGATGCCCTAGCCATTGGTTTATTTGAAGATACCGATAGCATATTAACCGGGGATATGGCCTATTTGGATGAAAAGCTGGCTGGCACTTTATCTGAACTAATCGAAGAAACAGAATTTAAGGGTAAAGTCAACAGCAGTGCCTCGACTCGTGTGGGTAGCAAAAAATCCATCCGCAAAATTATTATAGTGGGCCTGGGTAAATCGGAAGAGTTAAAATTAGAAACTCTGCGCCAAGCAGCAGCAACCTGCGGACGCTTGGCAAAAAAGGAAAGATGTAAAACTCTAGGTATTAGCTTGCCAATGTGCGACAATGCTGAAGCTACAAGTGCAGTCATCACAGAAGGCATTGAGTTAGTCCTCCATCAGGATAATCGCTTTAAATCTCAACTTGAAGACCAAGGGCCAGATGTAGAAAAAGTAGAGTTAATCGGTTTAGCTGGCTCTGATGAAGCCATTGTCCGTGCCCGGAAAATCTGTTCTGGGGTGATCCTAGCCAGGGAACTTGTAGCAGCACCTGCTAATTCTTGCACCCCAATAACTATGGCTGAAACTGCTGAAGCTTTGGCTCAAGAATTTGGGCTAACTATAGAAATTTTAGAACGAGAAGATTGTGAAAAATTAGGTATGGGAGCTTTCCTGGGGGTTGCTAAAGCTTCCGATATTCCACCAAAATTTATTCATATCACCTACAAACCAGAAGGTACTCCTCGTAAAAAGTTAGCAATAGTAGGTAAAGGCTTAACTTTTGACTCTGGTGGCTTAAACCTCAAAACCTCTGGTAGTGGCATTGAAATGATGAAAATTGATATGGGTGGAGCTGGTACAACTTTTGGTACTGTTAAGGCGATCGCTCAGTTAAAACCAGATGTGGAAGTTCACTTTATTAGCGCCGTCACTGAAAATATGGTTAGTGGCCATGCCATGCACCCTGGAGACTTCCTCACTGCTTCTAATGGCAAAACTATTGAGGTTAACAATACGGATGCAGAGGGGCGTTTAACTTTGGCCGATGCTTTAGTTTTTGCTGATAAATTAGGAGTAGATGCGATCGTTGATTTAGCTACTCTCACAGGTGCTTGTGTGGTGGCATTGGGTAATGATATTGCTGGTTTATGGAGTCCTAATGATGATTTAGCTGGGCAACTGGCGGCAGCAGCAGAAAGTGCTGGTGAGAAACTATGGCGGATGCCTTTGGAGGATAAATATTTTGAGGGGTTGAAAGCTATACACGCTGATATGAAAAATACTGGTCCTCGCCCTGGTGGTGCTATTACTGCTGCTTTATTTTTGAAGCAGTTTGTTAAAGATACACCTTGGGCGCATTTGGATGTGGCTGGTCCTGTATGGATAGATGCAGAGAATGGTTACAATAACGCTGGTGCAACTGGTTATGGTGTTCGGACCTTAGTGAATTGGGTTTTGAGTTAGAAATTAGTCAAGTGTGTAACTTTTTTTAGGTTATTGAGAAAGGAGTCATATTATGTCCGGTTGAATAATTAGACTTTGGTGGAAGGGAGGCAGGAGGCAGGAGGCAGGAGGCAGAAGGTTTTCTCAAGAGTGTCACTTTAATTTCATACACGCTCCGATGCTACCGGACACAATATCAGTAGTTCAGGAGTCAGAAATTGACGTTGCTGAATGATTATGATTTTTAGGCTTTGGTGAATTATCCTTATGATTTTTGTGCTTAGGGAGTAGGTTGGATGTAGGGACGTTGCGTGCAACGTCCGTAATGATTAGTTCGTTCTTTGATTATGCAACACTCAAATATCTTAATTCATAGTTTGATTCACCAACGCCGATTAAATAAACGACAGAGGAGTCAGGAGTCAGTAGGAAGAAAAATGCTCCCCTACTCCCCACAGGAGGACACGGAGACACGGAGAGAGGGAGACACGGAGAGAGGGAGAGGAGGAGACACGGAGACACGGAGAGAGGGAGACACGGAGAGAGGGAGAGGAGGAGACACGGAGACACGGAGACACGGAGACACGGAGAGAGGGAGACACGGAGAGAGAGAGATAGAGTGTCACTGACAGGAAGCGTAACCGCGCCGATAGAGCGTCACCGCGTCACCGCGTCACCGCGTCACCGCGTCACCGTGTCAAATCTTACACTCTCCCCTACTCCCCTACTCCCCTACTTCCGACTCCCCGATCGCTTAAACTATTCACAGTAGCAGCTACATCAATACCAGTAGTTTGCTTAAACTCCTCAAGAAAGGCCGCTATTTTTGTAGCATTGTTCCCACCTTGAGCATTAATTACGGTAACATTATCCACATCAACCTCCGGCACAGTAGATACCATAATCTTCAGCAACTCTTCCAACTTCTGATATAGAAAAACTTCTCGTGCATTTGCACCAGCAGCTTTCCAAGATTCTGCCAACTTTTTAATACCCTCTGCTTGTGCCTTTCCTGGTTCGACAATAGCAGCAGCATCTCCTTTGGCAGTAGCGATCGCTCGTTTACATTCAGCTTCTGCGGGAGCAACTACATCTGCCTGTAACTGTTGTTCAACTTGCTTAATACGTTCTTGTTGCACTGCTACTTCAGCTTGAGTCCGTGCTACCTCTGAACCAATATCGGCCTCTGCTTCCGCTACCACTGCTTGCCGTTTTGTCACCGCATCTTGAATACGCCTCTCAGCTTCTGCACGAGCTACAGCAATTTTAGTGTCAATCTGTTTGAAAGAAGTATTTTTTTTGTTTTCTGCTTCTCGAATAATTGATTCTGCCTGGGTTTGTGCTTCAGCAATACGAGAATCTCGTAACAATTCAGCTTGTTGTTTTCGACCAATAGAATCAAGATATCCTACATCATCAGCAATATTCTGAATTTGTAGAGTATCCAAAACTAAACCTAATTTTTCTAGGTCGTCTTCTGCTTCCTCCAGTAAGCTTTTGGCAAAAGCAATTTTGTCTTCATTGACTTGTTCTGGTGTCAGAGAAGCTAACACACCACGCAAATTTCCTTCGAGAGTTTCCTGAGCTAATTTTTCAATTTCCTTGCGAGTTTTACCTAGCAGACGCTCGATCGCATTGTGAATCGTAGGTTCTTCCCCAGCAATTTTGATATTTGCCACGCTCTCGACTGTGAGAGGAATACCACCTTTAGAATAAGCATTATTAACCTTGAGTTCAATAATCATATTACTCAAATCCATGCGGAAAGCTTGTTCTAATAGGGGGACGCGAATGCTACTACCTCCCTTGACGAGACGATATCCAACTTTTTTATCGCTGTCTCCAACATGGTGACGACCTCCTGAAAAAATTAGGACCTCACTTGGTTGACAAATATAGTAAAGGTTGCGAATGACAAAGACACCTGCACCAGTACCAAGACCGAAAACTCCCAATAATGCTAATACTATTTCCATGATTTTTTTGGCTCCATAATTTTAGTTATTGTTAAGAAGGAAGAAGGAATAAGGAATAAGGAATAAGGAAGAGGGAAGAAGGAAGAAGGAAGAACTGGATGGAGAATTAATACCATTTCACAGCAGTCAGAAGTCAAAACTCATATCAAGTCTCATGAAGAACGCCATAATAAATTAGCTATCTTGAAGATGACTAAAGATGAATTCTACTGAACCTATAAATTTATGGCATTGCATAATTGCGGGATGATTTGATCGCAGAGGATAAACTATAATCCAATACGGTTCAGTTAAGGATTTTTTTTCCAGTTATGTAGTCTGAAAAGCCTATCTAATCCTTATATCATAGGAGTTTTCGTCTTAACTGAACCGTATTGAACTATAATCCCCGTGTCTCCGTGTCTCCGTGTCCCCGTGTCCCCGTGGATGACTTTTTAGCCTCCAGGGACTTAACTTCTTTCCCATTTCCATTGCTGAAATTACCAGTCACATCAACACCCAGGGTTTGATTAACATTTTTGAGGAACTGGCGGAATATTTCAGGATAAGCATTCACCAAACTAGCGATCGACTTGCCATCTCCACTATCGATAACTTTGATATTTTCCAATTTAACTTGCTTTGTCACTTTCGCAGACTCGTGCAAAATCATACTAATTTGTTGTAAGTAGAACAACTCCGCAGCATCTTTACCAGTCTCTTGCCAAACTTGAGAAAGCATATCGTTAACTAAAGCTTCAGCTTGAGCATTTTCTGATAGAGAAGCAGCATTTCCCCTAGCTTGGAGTTCTTTGGCCTGTCGTTGTGCTTCTGCTGGCAATACTTCATCTGCTTCTAAACGCAATCTCTCTAATTCCGCACGGACTGTTTGCAATAATTGTTCTGCTCTTGCCCTTGCTTCTTTAGCTGCTGCTTTGGTTCGTTCTTCTTCCGAACGAGCTTTCTGATCCCATTCTGCTCTGATTTTGCGGAGTTCGTTTTCTTTCTGGACGATAAATGTTGCTGACTGAGTTTTGGCAATTTCTGACTGTCGTTGGCAGTCAGCTTCTATTTGTTCGGCCTCTGCTTTGGCATTAGATTCAGCTATTTCTGCATCTCGGCGAATCATGGCAATTTGTTTGCGCCCAATGGAGTTTAGGTAGTCTACGTCATCGGAAACACTTTGAATCTTTAGGATATCAAGTTGGAGGCCCAATTTTGCTAAGTCGCGACTCACGTCTTCGGCAATGCGTTCGGCGAATTGAAGACGGTCTTCGTTTAGTTGTTCGGGAGTCAGGGTGGCAACTACACCTCGCAGGTTTCCTTCTAGAGTTTCTCTTGCTACACGGGTAATTTCTGAGCGATCGCGGTCGAGAAATCTTTCTATGGCATTGCCTACTATTTTGGGGTCATTGGAAACTTTGACATTGGCGATCGCTTGAATATTTAGTGGAGTACCGCCTTTGGAGTAAGCATTCCGCACTTCTACAGGTACTGGCATGGTGCGTAAGTCCATTGTTTTGGTTGTTTCTAGAATTGGAATGGGAATTGCTCTACCACCGAAGATTACGCGATAACCAACTGTTTCCCCTTCTTTTGTCCGCCGTTTTCGACCAGATAAAATTAGAATTTCATTGGGTTTACAAATTTGTATGAATGTGTTGATAAACCAGATTAATACTATCACTCCAAATATAGATAGAGCGATGGGTAAACCTGTAGAAATTTTTCCTGTAAAATCCTGAATTGGCTCCCTTTGTATTACAGGAGGAATTTGTGCTATTTCTACAGTGGTTGATTCGACTTTACTCGATTCTAAAAATTCACTTTTCATTAGTTAAATTTCCTCATTTATTTTTGTGAGATATAGTATTTTTCATTTAGTAGTATGAAAGTTCGAGTTAACTGGCCTACAAATAGTTTATTTCCCTAAAAATATTTGTGGTTATTCATTATCTTTTCTGTGGTGGGTTGAATACCCTACCGTCATTTCAGTTATCAGTTATCAGTACCTCATGCAATAGGGAGGCTTGAAATACTGAAGTTGACTTTCTCTTGGTTGATTGGATATGGCGAGGAAACCCGCTCTTGACAGAGTTGTTCCGCTTTATAGCGGGGCAAAACGCCATCCGGAGACCGCTTTTTCATTTCCTTAAAAGGGGAGACTTGAGACCTTACTTTTTGGTCAACAAGGGTGCTTAAAATTGTTTGGGGTTTGTAGACACGGAGTGCCGTGTCGAAGACTATCCATAAGCAATTTTCCCTTCTGCCTTCTAACTTCTGCCTTCTGCCTTCTTCATTTATGATTATTCCTGGTGTTGAAAAGATGATTTGGAAATTACCCACACTTGATTATTCTCTGTGCCGATAATAAATACCTGCTCTCCCTTAGTAAATTCTTTAGATTCTTCTGTTGTGCGGGCAATTAATCTGATGTTAGATCCTTTAACATTTAGACTAACTTTGCCTCTACTATGAGTATCAAATGGAATTTCCACAGTGCAGGGTAAACCTAAAAAATCTTGAGGACTGACAAGACTATTTATGACTTGGTTTTGTCGAAAAATAGACAAAAATAATACTATTAATATCCCGCAAAATATTCCTACTACCACTGACATATAGGCTAAGATTAAAAGTTGATTTTTCATGCCAATCTATTCATATCGCAACTATATTTAAGTTGTGCAGAAAATTTATTTAAATTGGGGAATTGTAATAGAGAGTAGCTTGAAAATTATCAGATTAATCCTCTGATGTTTTATCTAGATAATCTTCTGATACTACCCATACTCTATTATTTTCTATTCCCACGATTAATGCTTTTTCTCCTCTAGTAAATTCCCTAGATTCTTCAGTAAAAGCCATCAGTTCTAGTACAGATTCCTTCACATTTAATCTAATTTTTCCTCTACTATTGTTATCAAAAGGAATCTCCACAATTCCAGAAAGACCTGCGAGGTCACCACTACGTACCAAGCTATCAGCTTGACGGTTTTTTAAGGTATATAATACCCATGCCATAATTGTGCCACATAAAATACCAACAATTATAGAAATAATGGCAATTATTGTTGGTGAAAGAGTGGGAGAAATATAAGATAACAAAATACCAGTTAGCCCAAAGAAACAACTGCCAAAAGTCCAAAATTTGAGGCTAAATAATGGTAGCCATAATCCTCGGCGACGCTGATATATTGAAGTATGAACTTGTCTATTTGATTGGTCTGTAATTTCTAAGTCTGGGTCAAAGTCTTGGTCAAAATCTATACCATCTAGACCGGCAAAGGCGGAGAGTGCCACAAATGCTCCACCAATAATTAAACAGAAAACATAAGCTGATTCCATAGGTTGTCCTTCATAATTTTTAATAGCTTCTCAATCTATTTATATTCTGGCAAGTTAGTTTCCTTTTCAGCCTATTTGTAAAAAAAATTTGTGTTTGAAAAGAAAGTTACTTTTTATCTCATCGGTAGAATTTTTAATTATTATTAAAACTTTCTTCGTTAGATATAGAAAATTTTGATATAGCAATCCTAAATAGGTCGTGACAAATCAAAAAACTGAAACTCTTACCTGTTCCCTGTTCCCTAAAAAGCAGTAAGATTTTTGACACGAATAAAATAGGATTGCTATATTAAATATATTATACCCAAAGTTAGTAGTTTATGGGGAGCAGATATCTCTATTGTCAGTTGTATAATACTAAGGGTGATAAATATTTTCTACAAATAGTTAGACTTTTTATAGAACCAATTTACTATCTTTGCGCGCAGTATATGCTCTTAGCTGTCAGAGTCAGTCCTGTTGAAGTCAGGACATTCAGAAATAGATAGTTATCAAATGGGTTATACCAAATTCACGCAAAGGCAGTTACATCTTAAATTTGTGATTTATTCCTAAAAGAAAAAATTATAAATTCCATAAATTCTAAAATTTCCACCTTTTTTCCTCTTTAATATTTATCTTTTTCTTTCTCTGTTCCCTGTTCCCTGTTCCCTGTGTCCTCACCCTTTGCAAGATTTTATGAAATTGGTATTATATAGGAGTCAATTCAGTTATCAGTTAGTCTCCTCCGGAAGAACTGCGAACTTCGGTTATCACTACTTTTATTAATTTACATGACTTACTTTTATTAATTTACAGAATTATTAATTATTAATTATTAATTATTAATAATTAAACAATTCTGGTTTAAAGCCTCCCCTTTTAAGGGAAAAAAAATAATATCTCCTGATATTAAATCCTCTCGGTTTTAACCAGAGGTAATTATCAATTATCCATTATCCATTATCAATTAATGAAAGGACTTACACAGAACCACCATATCTAGTAGTTACGTTTTACTCCGCAACATATGAAGTGGCGGCTTTACCGAATTATTAATTATTAATTATTAACGAGACAGTGCAAAGTTCTTGGAATAACTATTGCTCCCTAAAACTTTCAGCTATCTAAGGGTTAAAAACTCTTTATTCAAAGCTGTAAGTACTGTAAGTTTTTTCTAGTAATACTTTCAGCCTTTAAAGCAAATAGTTTTTTGGAAGAACTTTGTACTCTCCAGTTATTAATTATTAATAATTAAATAATTCGCGCCTTGAAGCCTCCCCTTTTAAGGGGAAAAAAAGCGGTCGAGGGATGGCGAGGTTTCCTCGCCATATCCAATCGACCAAGAGAAGAAATAATATCTCCTTATATTCAATCAAGAGCGGTTTTAACCAGAGGTAATTATCAATTATCCATGATCAATTATCCATTATCAATTATCCATTAATGAACTTAGTAAATAGCAAGTCGCCTCTACAGATGGTGTATTATTTGATATTTTCGTAAGTCCTGATTTATTCTTTCTTTTCCTCTTTCCTCTTTCTTCTGCTACAACAATACTGACTGTTGATAATTAGGATTATAATTAGGTAAAACTTCTACGCTAGGTTGAGTAACTCGTAAAGTTAATGATAGTCTAACTTGACCGTTAATATTACATACAGAACGATGAACAAGTTCATCTGTAAATATCACAAATTGACCTGGTTTTAGAATGACTGGTACTGAATTTTCTGCCAATTTTTCTGTAACTTCAAAGAAATCATTGCCGCTAAAAGGGTCTGTCATTTTTACAGATAAATTGCGGTCTTTTTTAGCATTTGATATAAATTCAAAGCCATTAAATTTATTGACTTCAGTCAGAGCAATATAAACATTAATTGTTTTACCTACACCAGAAAGTAATTTTGGATAAGAGTCTCTGTGCCACAAGGGGATTAATTGTTTTGCGGGATAATTTACCCAGAGTTCAGAGCGCCATAATACTAATTTTTCTCCTAAATATTCTTGCAATTTTGCTAATAATTTTTCATCCTGACATATTTTCCAAATTTCAGGGGAATCAAGATGTCTTTCCATGTGAAATTCTTGTTTCCAAATTTGAACTAATAATAGAAAGGCTGAACCAAATTTCAATTTCCATAAAAATTTTAAAAGGCGTAAAAATAATAATTTTCCTGGTGGTTTTGGTAAGATTTCTGCAAAAATTGTTTTGGTAATCTGAGCAATTTCTTGACTGTCTAGTTTGAGGGTGTAAGGACCGGATATTCCAGAAAAGTTATCATAATTAATTGTTTCGTTAGTTGTTGTATTCTGGCATCCACTCCAGAGTAAACTTCTTTCCCAAAGTTGTTTTGTTAGGTCAATATCTGTTGTTATTTTTGGCAAAGGAATTTCTTGGGTTTGAGAATCAAAAAATTTACCACTGATACCTTTTAGTTGACTAGAATGGGCACAAAATAATGTACTATTTGCACCCTTTTCTGGAGAAATTCCTAAACCTAAATATTTACTCATACGATGCCAAATTGTAATATTGGATTGTACAAATCCTGGGTGAACGGCATTAATGATTACATTTGTATTTTCTAACTGTCTGGCAAGTTCAGTTGTCAAAAGTAACAAACATAATTTAGAGACAGAATAAAGTTCTAAAAAATTTAGAGGTGTTTTTTTGACTAATAAATTCCAAGGAATAGTTTTTGGTTTTAATGCTAAATCGGAAGCCACCATAATAATTCTACTAAAAGCAGAACTCTTGAGTTTTTCTAATAAAAGATATGTCAGTAAAAAATGACCTAAATAGTTGGTTCCCCAAATTAGTTCAAATCCTTCTTGAGTAGTACCTCTTTGATTAAAAATTCCGGCATTATTAACTAAAATATGTAGAGGAAGTTGCCTGGTTATGAACGAATCAACAAATTGACGAACTGAATCTAAAGAAGCTAGATTTAAAGGTAAAAATTCAACATTTTTATTGCCACTAATTTGACGAATATAATCTACAGCTTTCGTGGCTTTACTAATAGAGCGACAGGCAATAAATACATGACATCCAGCTTTAGCTAAACGAACAGCAGTCATTAAACCAACACCAGAATTACCACCCGTAACAATACATACTTGATTTTGTAAATCTTGATTCATAACTTAAAAAAAATATTGAAGAAGGAAGAAGGAAAAAAGAAGAAGGAAGAAGTGGACAGGGACTCAAACCTCAACCAATTATAAACATTGTGTAAACGGCGGGTATTCCCAAAATATTGATCATCAAAATATGAGCTTTGGATGTTTAAATTGTCAGTCACAAATTATCCCCTATAGAAATCCTAAATCATTTGTGATAATTTGATTCCTATTTGAAGAAGGAATAAATTGTCACTCAGAAATTATCTCCTATAGCAATCCTAAATCATTTGTGATAATTTTATTGCTATTTGAAGAAGGAAGAAGTAGATGGGGACTCAAACCCAAACCAATTATAAACACTTTGTAAACGGCGGAGTATTCCCAAAATATTGATCGTAAAAATATCAACTTTGGATGTTTCAATTGTCACTCAGAAATTATTTCCTATAGCAATCCTAAATCATTTGTGATAATTTGATTCCTATTTGAAGAAGGAACAAGTGGATAGAGACTCAAACTCCAAGCAATTATAAACACTTTGTAAACGGCGGGGTATTCCCAAAATATTGATCATCAAAATATCAGCTTTGGATGTTTAAATTGTCACTCAGAAATTATTTCCTATAGAAATCCTAAATCATTTGTGATAATTTTATTGCTATTTGAAGAAGGAACAAGTGGATGGAGACTCAAACTCCAACCAATTATAAACACTGTGTAAACGGCGGAGTATTCCCAAAATATTGATCGTAAAAATATGAGCTTTGGATGTTTAATCAGCTTTGGATGTTTAAATTGTCACTCAGAAATTATTTCCTATAGAAATCCTAAATCATTTGTGATAATTTGATTCCTATTTGAAGAAGGAACAAGTGGATAGAGACTCAAACTCCAACCAATTATAAACACTGTGTAAACGGCGGAGTATTCCCAAAATATTGATCGTAAAAATATGAGCTTTGGATGTTTAATCAGCTTTGGATGTTTAAATTGTCACTCAGAAATTATTTCCTATAGAAATCCTAAATCATTTGTGATAATTTTATTGCTATTTGAAGAAGGAACAAGTGGATAGAGACTCAAACTCCAACCAATTATAAACACTGTGTAAATGGCGGAGTATTCCCAAAATATTGATCGTAAAAATATCAACTTTGGATGTTTAAATTGTCACTCAGAAATTATTTCCTATAGCAATCCTAAATCATTTGTGATAATTTGATTCCTATTTGAAGAAGGAACAAGTGGATAGAGACTCAAACTCTAACCAATTATAAACACTGTGTAAACGGCGGAGTATTCCCAAAATATTGATCGTAAAAATATCAACTTTGGATGTTTAAATTGTCACTCAGAAATTATTTCCTATAGCAATCCTAAATCATTTGTGATAATTTGATTCCTATTTGAAGAAGGAACAAGTGGATGGGGACTCAAACTCCAACCAATTATAAACATTGTGTAAACGGCGGAGTATTCCCAAAATATTGAGCGTAAAAATATCAGCTTTGGATGTTTAAATTGTCACTCAGAAATTATTTCCTATAGAAATCCTAAATCATTTGTGATAATTGTATTGTTATTGAAGAAGGAAGAAGGAAGAAGTTGATAGAGACTCAAACCCCAACCAATTATAAACACCCTGTAGACGGCGGGGTATTAAACCAAAAATATTGATCATCAAAATATCAGCTTTAGATGTTTAAATTGTCAGTCATAAATTATCCCCTATAGCAATCCTAAATCATTTGTGATAATTTTATTACTTCGGTTTTCTCTTTCCCATATCCACTGTTCCTTATTCCCTAAAATCTACAATATCTCACAACTCAAATAAGATTGTTATAGATAGTAAGATAACTAATAGCTTGAAATATTTTTGATGTTCCATATTGTTTTTTCCGAATAATTAATAATTAAATAATTAATAATTAAATAATTCTGGTTTGAAGCCGACCCTTTCAAGGGGATTTTTTTTTTTCCTTTTAGTAAATCCTCCCCCAAAAAGGAAGAGGTAATTATCCATATTCCATTAATGAATTGCTATCTTTTTTTTCCTAAAAAAAAGAGATTTGCTGAATTTAATCATCAACTAATTGTTGATAAAACCACAAAAATAGGGAACAATAATTCTTATGAGCTGAAATTGAGGCCAATATTTATGAATGGGCATCGTTATGGATTTTTACTAAGTTTACTATTATTAGGAACAGGCTTAATATTATCAATTATATTTAATCCTACTATCGGCATTGAAGTAACATCTATAAATATTGAAATAGACTCTCAACGAAATTTAGTCAGTCGTATCTATACCCCCACTACAGCAAAACCTCATCCAGTAATATTATTGTGTCATGGTGTCAACAATAGCAAAGAAATGATGACTCCTTTAGCAGTAGAGTTGGCAAGACATGGAATAGCAGCGATCGCCTTTGACTTTGGCGGTTATGGTGAGTCTTATCCACTAAAAAATAGAGAAAAATCTATAGAAAACTTAGACAAAAACACTAAGGCAGATGCTAAAGCAGTTCTAGCATACATTCGCGATCGCCCAGAAATTTTTGACCAAGAACGCATTGGTATTCTCGGTCATTCTATGGGTGGTGCAACAGCATTAAAGTTGGGGAAAACAGAAGAACTATTGCGCTCGACAATTATTTTAGGTATGAGTGGTAGCGCTACTACCACTACTCCCCGAAATCTATTTTTGGGCGCTGGTGTATACGAGCAAATTAACCCTCCTGAAGATTTACGAATTATGTTGCAGCAAGCAACGGGTAGCAAAAATCCTGTTTGCATCAATAATGGTAATAATATTTGCGGTAATTTCAGTAATGGTACTGCTCGACTGTTAATAATTTCTGGCACTGCCGATCATATCATCGCCACCTACGATCCACAGTTAATAACGGAAGTTATCAAGTGGGCACAACGTAGTTTAGATGTGAATTCTACTAAGGAGGTAAAATTAGCTGCACCCGGTTTAATTATTTCTATGTTATTAACATTTGCAGGTGGTATTGCTTCTGGTATTTGTGTATTACTCCGACCTGATGAAAAAATCAGAATGCAGACTACAGAAACGAGAGGAGAAAATTTGGTAGAAGAAATCTATTTTCGTCAGATAAAAAAAGCAGCAACGTTAAAAGTGCAGTTATTATGGCGACGTTGTGTTACCTGGTTATTGGCAATACAAATGACCGTTATTTGGTTGATGGCAATAAGAGGTCTGGCACCGACTAGAAGCGCGAGTAATATGCTGGTGTTTTGTTATGTTTTGCAACTGTTTAGTAATTATACTTTACGTCGTTCTGACAAGTTGACTTCTATTTTGCGAGTTGTCTGTTTATATGTTTTGCTTTTGATAGTGGCGTTTTTATTGCCGACATTATTATGTGGAGTCAATGAAATTTTAACTACGCCAAATTATCTGGTAAATTTACCTCAATTTTTGCTCCAGTGGCCGTTTTTTGCCTTCTATAACTACACCATAGCAGCTAAACTAATTTTGATTCCTACTTATACTTTAGAGTTGCAGGTTAGTTGGTTGTTTGTATTATTGGTGTTGTTAGAGTTGATGTCGTCTGGGATAACTTTGCTAATAGTGGAACAAATTTTAGTGGGGAGTGTGAAATGGTTACGTCGTCCGTTTGTTTTCACTGGAGTGAGTAATATTTCCCAGAAACAAATTGGTTTATTAGGGTTATTATTGTTGGCTTTTTTAGGGGTATTGTATAAGCGAGTGAGCGACGGTTTATTGGTACTGGTAATGAGTAAGGGAATATTAGCATTACAGATGCTTGGATTATTTTTATTTTTGCCCATAGGAATTATTGTAGTTACTGTCAGGTCTTCCTGGTTTCAATATTTAGAGTCTCTATTAAAAGAATAGGGAAGAAGGAATACCGTTTCACGGAAGTTATAAGTCAAAAATCAAAAGTCAAAAGTCAAAAGTAAGATTTTAGTAAGCATTCAGCCATCAGCTATTGCTTCTTTTTATTTCTAGATAAAAGCTTTACTAATTGAATGAGAATTAAATTTTACTATAAAAGCTGCTGAGTCAATCCTATCCGTTTTCAAGGAGAGGTAATTATTAATTATTAATTATTAATTGTTTAACTACTCCCTAAAAGAAACTAATTTTGTACCTCACGCTTCTTGGGAATTGCTATACTAAAAATACTGAGGCGCGTGAGGAAATAAAATATGAAAATACAACTTCCCTTGTCCCAAAATAACTCAGAAATAGTTTATCCAGATAGTGATGGACAACCTATGGCAGATAATACAATTCAATTTCGTTGGATTACAGTTATTCA
>NZ_JAAHHG010000114.1:0-11427 GCF_010692555.1 Okeania sp. SIO3B5
ACTTTTCTTGGCAGCAAGCTAGACTATCATTCACTCGCCACACGGACACAACCAAATAGCTTTGCGCTCTCGGTATTTTTGTCCTAGTGTTGGATAGATACGATACTTAAATCTAGCTTTCATAATTTTACTCTTAAACTAACAACATGATAACATATCGATTGAAATAAAATAAACTAAAAAGTCGCCCGCTTATGGGCGAGGCTTTAAACCCAATTTTCTGGTAACTCTATATATATTAGTTCTCATATTTTGTTGAAACTTGCACTAACAAGTCATAATCTAATGCAGGATGGTAGAAATAACTGACCAGTTACAAAATCCTAACACAATTACAAATTAAAAATGATTGACTTTTAACTTTTGACCTTTGACTTTTAACTTCCGCGTAGCGGCACTAGAAGCAATATTTTAAATAATTTTCTTAGGAGTTAAAATCTTGGTAGAATTTATCTCAGAAAAAATAATAAGCTCCAGTATAAGTGAGGTAAATAGTTAAATTGTTTAAACATCAATTATTTAATTCTGTCAACCGCTCCCGACAGTTCATTATTCAATTTATTAGTTTGTTTTGTCTTTGCTGTTTCCTAGTTATTAGTTGTAGTCAACCACAGAATAATCCTAATAACACCTCCACCACAGAAATTCAAACAAATCGTATTACAATTGGTACAACTCTTAAACCTCGTACCGTAGACCCGGCAGATGCCTACGAAGTAATATCTGGTAACTTACTCTATAACTTGGGCGATCGCCTCTACGGTTACAAGTTAGGAACAACAGAACTTGTCCCTCAACTCGCTACAGAAATGCCAAAAATTAGCGAAGATGGCATAACATATACAATTCCTATTCGTCAGGGGGTAACATTTCATGACGGTACTCCCTTCAACAGTGAAGCAATGGCCTTTTCCTTAAAACGTTTTATTGAAAATGAAGGTCCACCTTCTTCTTTATTAGCAAATACAGTAGAGTCAGTAGAAACTACGGGAGAATATCAGTTAACAATAAAGTTAAAAAAACCCTTTGCTGCTTTTACCCCTCTACTAGCATTTTCTGGTCTTTGTGCTGTTTCACCTCAAGCATATACAACAGATGAAAATAAATTTAAACCCGATACATTTATTGGTACCGGACCATACAAATTAGCTGAGTACGGAACTGATGTTTTACGATTAGATATATTTGACAATTATTGGGGAGAAAAACCACAAAATCAAGGAGTTGACATTCAAATATTTTCTAGTTCAGCCAATTTATTTAATGCTTTTAAAACAGGTGCTATTGACGTAGCTTATTTATCTCTTGATACTGACCAAATTTCTAATTTAGAACAAGAATCAGAACGTCAAGGTTGGCAAGTAATTTCTACAGATGGCAAGACAGTTAATTATATAGTTTTAAATATTAATTCAGCACCATTAGATAACAAAGCAGTGAGACAAGCATTAGCAGCTATTGTTGACAGGAATTTGTTAAATAAACGAGTTTTACGAGAGCAAGCTGAACCTATTTATAGTCTAATTCCCAATAAATTTGCAGGTTATAAACCAGTATTTCAAGAAAATTATGGAGATGGAAATTTTGACAAAGCTAAAGAGTTATTAAAACAGGCAGGACATTCTCAAGATAATCCAGCAAAAATAGAAATTTGGTATGCTTCTAATTCTACGAAAAGACAATTAGTCGCTAGTACGCTCAAAGCATCTGTAGAAGAAAAAATAGACGGTTTAATGGAATTAGAATTAAATAGTGTAGAAGCAGCAACCGCCTTTAAAAATTTAGATAAAGGACTATATCAAACTTTTATGTTAGATTGGTACGGAGATTTTGTTGACGCTGATAACTATATCCAACCATTTTTAGAATGTACAAAAGGCTCAGAAGAAACAGGTTGCGAAGCAGGAGCTAGCCAATTTCAAGGCTCATTTTATTATAGCGATCGCATCAATCAATTAATAGAAGAACAACGTCAAGAACAAAACCCAGAAAAGCGCCAAGGTATTTTCAGAGAAATTCAAGACTTATTAGGAGAAGATGTTCCTTTTATTCCACTCTGGTTAGATAAAGATTATGTATTTGCTCAGAAAAATATTAATGGAGTTAGTTTAGAACCGACTCAACAGTTTCCTTTCTGGACAATTAATAAATCGTAGAGATTCTGACTGGAATTGAGAAGGAAGAAAGATTGAGAATTAGATACTATGATTTAGTGATTTAGATTTTTGATCGGAAAAGAATTTGAGTAATATCAAGTCTCATTAATTAGCCATAATAAAAATGCTATTCTCTCTCAAGAGAATATTTTTTCCGTTTGTCATGGGGAGCAAACAAATCTCCTCTTGTTCTCTACTCCTTACTTCCTAAATTTTTTTTATTGGGGTTATTTAAAGAGACATGATATAAGGGATATATATAGATAGTTAGAGTTATAACTTTCAAGGGAGTTCAGAAGATATATTGGCAAGGTACAGGAGCTAAAATTCATAATAAATCAATAAATTAAGTAGATTTAAAACCTCTACTCTTAAGTTATTAGTTCTAACTCCTGACTTCTGACTCCTTTGATTCCATTGTGGTTAGATAAAGATTATGTATTTGCTCAGAAAAATATTAGACGAATGATTTTAGATTTTTGATTGAATTGAATTTGGGATTTGAGAGTTGCTAGAATGATTAATATTAGGTTTTTTTAGTCATAATCTAAACTAAATTTTTGGCAATGTCATTCCATAATGTGCAACCCCTCAAATTTTTTTCCCTTCCTCCTTCTTCCTTATCATTCCATCAATGTGCAACCCCTCAAATCTCTTCCTTCTTCCCTCTTCCTTCTTCCTTCTTCCTTACCTTAATCAACGTAAAAAACAACTAACCATCCATAACACCAAAAACGTTACCAAAGTAATAAATATTTCTGTACTTAAACCAGTTGCTAAAGCAGTCAATATTCCACCTAAAATCAACCCAAGAACTAAACCCCCAACTGTCAACAATACAGCACGACCAAACTTATTCTCTTTACGATTAAGAAAATAAAGACAACCACCAACTCCCAAAGCCAAAGTAAGTTGCAAAATAGACGGTTGACTAACCCCAGAATAAATACTAATAGCCCCCAAAACCACATATATACCAGTAGGCCACAAAATATCAGCCTGACTAGGAGTATCAATTAACCTTTGTAGCCAAGCTGGCCCTTTTTCAGTCAACCCAGGAGTAAAACTATCAGGGACCTTCTTTGTTTGCTTCTCAGGAAACCGAATACGCTCAGGTACCTTAATCTTTCCTTCCTGACGCAACCTTAAACGGTCCATCAAAATCGAATCATAAGCAGCTTCAATATTTTCTATAACCTTTTGATCGCCACTATGCTGCTGCTTCAAACGTTCCTTTGCTGCTTGAATTTCATCAAAAGAAGCATCTTCAGTGAGACCAAGTTGTTGATAATGACTTAAATCGCTCATTGGAATTTATTAATAATGTTTTAAACTATGATACGGAGAAAGTTTGGGAATTTGGTAGCCCCGTCAATTTAGGCGCAGGGCGGGAAAATGACGTGGCGGTTTCAACCGCCGTAGTTAGGGTCATTAACGTACTCCAAAATCTTAGCAGTGCTGACTTTCCCTATTTTGATGATAATAGAAACATGAGCAAAACAACAAAAAATATGGGATGTCAACAAGTGTTGCTTCATCCCGATCAAAATCTGTTGGCCATATTAGAATACTTGTGTGGCGAGGCTAATAAAGTGTTCAATTGTTCCGTTTATTATGCCCGGCAAATTTGGTTTAAAGAAAACAGATTTCTCACTCAAGGGGAACTTTGTCGGCAGATGAAATGGAACTTGCATTTTAATGCAATGTACGCCTCTAGTGCCCAACAAATCTGCAACGGTATTGTTGAATCTTTTAGAAGTTTTAAACAACTACTTAAACTGTTTGGAAAAGGTGAATTAGCCAATAAACCCAAACCTCCTAAATATCGAAAACCAGGTCTATTTACTGTTTCTTATCCTAAAAAATGGCTGAAATTAACTGATATTGGGATTAAAATTCCATTAGGTCTTAAAGTTAAAGCATGGTTTAGATTAGATGCTTTCTATATCCCAATGGCAAGTAATCTAGACTGGAAACTAATTAAAGAAATTAGGATTTTGCCTCGTCATGGTTGTTTTTATGCTGAGTTTGTTTATGAAATGAAAACTCAGTCAGTTAAGTTAGACCCTAACCAAGCTCTTTCTATTGACCATGGCCTAGACAACTGGTTAACTTGTGTAGATACTCAAGGCCATAGTTTTATTGTTGATGGCAAACATCTCAAGTCCAAAAATCAGTGGTACAACAAACATATAGCTACTCTGAAGAAAAATAAACCACAAGATTTTTGGTCTAAAAGATTAGCTTGTATAACTGAAAAACGTAATTGTCAGATGCGAGATGCCGTTAATAAAACAGCAAGATTAGTAATCAATCATTGCCTTAAATATGGAATTGGCACGATTGTTTTTGGATGGAATAAAGGTCAAAAACAGTCAATTGAATTAGGGAGTAAAATTAATCAAAAATTTGTACAAATTCCTACAGCTAAACTCAAGGAAAGAATTGAACAACTTTGTAATTTATATGGGCTTCAGTTTGTAGAAACTGAAGAATCTTATACTTCAAAAGCGTCGTTTTTAGATGATGACTTTCTCCCAATCAGGGCGTGAAAAACCCGACAACTGGAAACCATCAGGAAAGCGAGTCAAACGCGGTTTATATCAATTATCAGTCGGTTATCTGATTAACGCTGATGCTAACGGTGCGGCAAACATTCTCAGAAAAGTATCTGGAAGGCTTGGTCTTGACTTAAGCCAACTAAGTAGAGGTGCTTTGACAACGCCTTTAAGAGTTCGATTTTGGGCTACTTAAGAATCCCTGCGTCTTGAGACCGGGGAGTGTCAAAAATTACCGAATAATCTCATAAATTAACATAAGTACTGACTATCAAAAATAGCTTTTAACCCCCTGAGATTAATAGAAGGAAAATCAAAAAAAGATATCTAGAGGCAAAGAATACGACTTTACTTAAGTAAAGCATTTAACATTAGTGAGAGAAAAAAGTAATTTTAGCTCCAGAGCATTCTCTGCCAAATATTGAAATTACCACTTGATTAATGTGTACTGTCTATCTTTTGGCTTTTGAATTTAGACTTTTGACTTAATTCAACCCACTGACTATTCCTGACCACTGTACTTTTTTCTGTTTTTCACGCCGATAAGAAAAAAAGTAATCCGGTTGTTGATAAGTACAATAAGGAGCGATCGCTATCTGTGAATAATCAATACCCAATTGCTCCAACTGTAAAACATTAACTATACGCACATCCAAGCGCACCTTTCCCGGTTCAGGATCGGATAAAATTGGCGAATTAGGCAAAAGCTCCAGAAAATGTAAAGTCTCCTCAGTATTTGCTCTCTCTATTTGTGGAACAACAGTCGCCCCAACTTCAGCCGCCACATCTTCAGAAACTTGATAAACCTCTCCAGCAATAGCAGGGCCAAGAACAAATAATAAATCGGATAATTGACTACCCTGAGCTTGAAAGCTTGCCAATGCTACGGGAACAATTTTAGCGGCCGTGCCACGCCATCCGGCATGAACTGCTGCCACTTGTCCTATTTTTTTGTCAGCAATCAAAACAGGTACACAGTCTGCACTACAAACCCAAACTGCTTGTTTTGTTGTTTGAGTTATTAAACCATCAGCTTCAGCATAAGTTTTTTCGGCATCAGAATTAGGCATTTCTACCTGAGTAGCTTTCCCTGTTGTTAGTACAGTATTGCCATGTACTTGTTTCACACGATATACCTCAGCAGAAGAAGGGAATACTTCTACTAATTGTCCTGGTGTACGAGGCCAGAAATGGTGAGTAAAAAAGCCATGAGGCCAATTTTCTAAGAGGCTACAAGTTAGATAAGATAATCCTTGCCATTTTTGCCAGTGCCAAGTGGCATTATTCTCGCCCAAAATTTGGTAGTATCTGTTTATTTTTTGTGAGTAAGAGTCAGCTACAGTCATTTCAGTTATCAGTTATCAGTTATCAGGAAAGGCAGAAGGCAGAAGGCAGAAGGAAATTCTGACTCCTGACCTCAGGATCAGTACCTTCGTTTATTTTGGCATTTTTGTTTGGTCTACTGCACAAGACAAGATTGGAAGTTTACCCAAAGCCGAGTGCTTCAGAGAATGAAACGACTATTGCGGATGCCGCAACAGTAGTAGAGAGAAGGATTAAATCATCAATCCTGGATGCTTCAGAGAATGAAATGACTATTGCGGATGCCGCAACAAAAGCAAAAGTCACACCTCCAACTCCGAGTGCTTACCAGAATGAAATGACTATTGCGGCATCCGCAACAGAAGGAAAAGTCACACCCCAACTCCGAGTGCTTCACAGAATGAAATGACTATTGCGGCATCCGCAACAGAAGGAAAAGTCACACCCCAACTCCGAGTGCTTCACAGAATGAAATGACTATTGCGGCATCCGCAACAGAAGGAAAAGTCACACCCCAACTCCGAGTGCTTCACAGAATGAAATGACCATTGCGGCATCCGCAACAGAAGGAAAAGTCACACCCCAACTCCGAGTGCTTACCAGAATGAAATGACTATTGCGACATCCGCAACAGAAGGAAAAGTCACACCCCAACTCCGAGTGCTTACCAGAATGAAATGACTATTGCGACATCCGCAACAGAAGTAGAACAAATCATTGAGTCATCAACTTAAGGAAAGGTTAGGACAGTTCAAAAGTTTAAAACTCAGATAAAGTAAAACTTTTACTTCTTCCTTCTTTCTTCTTCCTTCTTCCTTCCTTCTTCCTTCTTCCTTGTTCCTTCTGCGATAAAGTGTTGATATCTATCAACTTTGACCCAATAGTAGAAAATTGTCAGTAGCAGAATTTAACAAAGAAAAATTTATAGACAGCTTGTCAAATCTTCAAGGAGTTTCGGATAAATTAACCGCTTCAACTTTCGCCAATCTTCATATTTTTCTGAGTCTCCCCTCAACCAATCAAACTCTTTGGCAGTTAATCGACTCCGGAAACCCATCAAGCATTGTTATTGCCAGTCAACAAACAGCAGGACGTGGTCAATGGGGAAGAAATTGGCAGTCAACTGTCGGTGGCCTATATATGTCAATAGCGATCGCCAAGAGCAATACCATCGCTCCTAATATCTCTATATCTCAAACTTCTCAGCTAACTTTATCAAGTGCTTGGGGTATAGCCTCTAGTTTGAGGAATTATGGTGTACCAGTTCAAGTCAAGTGGCCCAACGACTTGATTTTAGAACACAAAAAATTAGGAGGCATCCTAACAGAAACCAGGGTACACAAGAAAAAAATTTCTCAAGCAGTAATTGGCGTAGGAATTAATTGGGCTAATTCTGTGCCAGAAACAGGAATTAATTTGCAGAGCTATTATAGGAAACAGTCAAAACCAGAAATATTCTCTTTAGAAATGTTAGCTGCTATAGTCTTTCATGGACTAGATTCTGGCATTAAACAACTTTTAGAGTCAGGAATAGAAAGTATCTTACCTTCCTATCAGCAACTACTAATAAATATTGGGCAGCAAGTAGTAGTAGAAGATCGTATTGGCACAATTGTGGGAGTAACGACTAATGGGGAATTACGGGTCAAGTTTAATCAAGACTCAGCTAGTCTGCTGACTCAGCCTCAAATATCTTCTTCAGAAATTTTCCTAAAACCCGGTACAATCAGTCTGGGCTATGGCCAATCGCTGCCCGGAAGTCAGGAGTAGGGAAGTGGGGGTTCTTGAGGAAACGGAGACACGGAGAGGGGGAGACACGGAGAGAGGGAGATGGGGTGTCACCGCGTCCCCGCGTCCCCCTGTCTCCGTTCCCTGCTCCTGATTAAACTGCTTAATAGACATCTCCAAAAATAAAAAATAAAATCAATTATCGTATAGAAATTATCAATTATTTCTTCCTATTCCCTATTCCCTCTTTTCTGGAGATGTTTAATTGTCAATTCAAATCAAAGTAATAAGTATAGTGTGAGGAAATGATGGTATCAGAGAACCAAAACCTGTCAGTAGAGTCTAAAACTGAACTACAGGAAACAACCAAAAAGCAAAACCAAAATATTCAGACCAAACTTCTAACTCATAAATCTCTTATGCAGCTTGGTTGTTGTCTAGCTAGTCTAGGAATGTTGAGTAGAGGTATAGTTTTAGCGGAGGCAGTTTTAGAAATAGAAGTGTATGACTATGAACCATCATATCAACCTGCTCCAGTAGATAACTATTATCCCCAAACATCTTATTCGGAACCATCCTATTCACCAGAACCATATTATTCGGAACCCTACTACGAACCAACTCCTTCATATACACCGGAACCATCCTATTCACCAGAACCATATTACGAACCCGAACCCTATTATTCACAACCATATTACGAACCAGAACCTTATTATTCTGCTTCACCAAGTTATTCGGAACCATACTATTCGGAACCATACTATTACGAACCAGAACCAGAACCATATTATTCTCAACCAGCGCCAAGTTATTACGAACCGGAACCTTATTATTATTCTCAACCAGCGCCAAGTTATTACGAACCAGAACCTTATTATTCTCAACCGGCACCAACTTATTACGAGCCAGAACCTTATTATTATTCCCAACCAGAACCGGAACCGGAACCGGAACCAGACAGTGGTATTTATCTGCCGAAAAATTTGTATGTCGCACCTCCGACGAATACAGGACTCAACCTATCAAAACAACCAAAATATCAGGAGTTACCACCCCTAACATTACCAAAACCTGAAAAACTTTATTATTATGACGGTTCGACTAACGCTTATATAGATAATACAGAATACAAAACTGGTGCAACAGAAAGTTATGAAGCACCAAGTACAGTAGTTTTCTCCGAACGTTCCACAGATAACGTCGCCGAATATCCAACAAATAATAAAAATTGGGGTGCTGTCGCCGAAAATAATAATTGGAGCGCCCCTACTCAGACTAATAACTGGAGTTCTACAACTGCAACAAATAATTGGAGCGCCCCTGCTCAGACTAATAACTGGAGCGCTCCTGCTCAAACAGCATCCAACAATTCATGGAGTGGGGAAACTCAACAAAGTTACTATTCTCAAAATAACTATCAAGACTCGTATCAAAATAGCTATCAAGACTCATCCTACGATAACAACTATTACTCCTCCAACAACAATTATTACTCCTCCAACAACAGTTATTATTCAGACACTTCTAGTTATAGTCAAAGTAGCTACTACTCTAGTTCATCCTCCAGTCAAAGCAGTTATTACACCAGCACCTCCTACACTCCAAGTCATTACTCAGGTTCTTCACAAGGAGTAGAAGTTGCTGCAGTTTTACCCGCTCAGGTGCAGGGTTTATTTGACAACCCCATTACTCAGTCAGGTTTAGCATATTACAACCGCACCATGCGACCGCCAGCAGTACCAGGAAATGGTAACACTAGAATAATATTTCCTCTATCTATCCCTGCACCGATAACTTCATTTTTTGGTTGGAGACAACATCCAATATTAGGTTATAAGAAATTTCACACAGGTACAGACTTAGGAGCGCCAACAGGAACCCCAGTAGTTGCAACTTATGCAGGTCAAGTAGCGATCGCTGACTGGTTAGGAGGTTATGGTGTAACTGTGGTGTTAGACCACCAGAAAAAATCATTGGAAACTCTCTACGGGCACTTATCAGAAATTTTTGTGAAACCAGGAGAAGTTGTCAAACAAGGTGAAGTTATCGGTCGCGTTGGTAGTACGGGAATGTCTACAGGTCCTCACTTACATTTTGAAATGCGACAGTTAACAAAGGATGGGTGGGTTGCGAAAAACCCAGATACTCATATTCAGTTTGCCTTGGCAAATTTGATGACAGCGTTGAAAATTACTGAAATACCACCTGTACCGGAAATAAGTATTAATGAGTTGGTGAAACAGACTAAGGAATTAGATTCTGGTGTACCACAACTGCCGCCTTTACCTCCAGGTTTTGAAGTACCTATTCCTGACTTAGAACCACCAATTTTTGAATTGACAAAAGCTGCGGAAAAATCTGATGAAGAGACAAAAATTAGTTTGAATGAAGAGGAGAAAAAAGTGGTGGAATAGAGTTAGTTGGATAGGGAAAAATTGACAAAACTCCTGGATATTTTAATCGAATATTCTGGGAGTTTTTATTAGTTCTGTAGGTTGGGTTAAGCGGCAGCGCAACCCAACAAAAACCGATACCTATAATCTAATATATATTGGGTATCCTGCGGATCGGCTACGCTAACCTTCCTGAAACAAACCTACACGGTACTATACTTTAGGTTTGCTTAAGCACCAGTGTAATCCAAGAAAAACTGATACTTATAACTTTATATACGACTGTGTCTTAATTTGAGCGATTTTTTTCATCTGTTTAGCGACAACTCTATTATGTTGGGTTTCGGGTTCCTCAACCCAACCTACAAAAGCTTCTGGGTAGATACTTTGTAAGCTCTCCAGAGTTTATCTAAAAATAAAATAAGTTAAAATATAGAAATTATCTCTGGGCAACCACTCAAAAATAGCCAAAACTTTAAAAATAAGACTTAATTATTATTATGAAAGACAAGAAAATTTGGATTATTGCCGATGAAACTACTTCAGAAACTTCTGGAAAAAAACATTCAATAGATACTGGAGGTAATTATGATGATTTGCCAGCAGAATCTCCCGAATCAAGTAGAAAAAGATTTCAGGTTAAAGCTGAAGATTTGAAACGAGAAATGTCTGAATTTCTTGAAGTTATTGAATATGTATTTGACCAGACAGATCGAGAATCTTCTAATGTTAATTTAAAAGAAATAGAATTATCTGTTGAAATTAATGGAGAAGGTCAAGTTACTTTATTTGGTATTGGTGGAAAAGCTGGAAGTAAAGGTGCAATTAAATTAAAATTAGTACGGAAGGAGTCTTAGAAAATGGCAAAAAATTGGGCTATTTGTGTTGGAATTAATCATTACGATAATATGCCAACTCTTCAATATGCTCAGAGAGATGCTGAATTAATGCGGGATTACTTTCTCAATGAAGCAGGTTTTGAGAAAGTTTATTTATTTACTGATAATTCTCCTCAAATTAATGATGCAGGTAAACCTTTTAATTCTCAACCTACCTATGGCACTCTTCAAAGATTTTTACGAGTAAGATTTAACAAAGAATTTTTATCTGCTGGTGATAATTTTTGGTTCTTTTATAGTGGTCATGGAATACGTTTTAATGACCGAGATTATTTAATGCCTGCTGATGCTGATCCTCATCCAGATGGAGTAGAAGATACTGCTATTCCTCTTTATTTGGTGACAGAAAGATTAAGGCGATGTGGAG